>JAJDOJ010000090.1 GCA_022340215.1 Gammaproteobacteria bacterium | reverse complement strand
ATCCCAGCTCCAGTTATAGCGAGAAAAACCAGCATAAACAATAACTTGTTTGATTCGATTGATGCCCATAGATTGGCAAGGCCGGTTACGGTATCGTTTGTCGCACCTTCTTCCAAACGCTCGGCGGTATCAAGATTGTTTTTCGGTGCAGGGTCGATTTTCAACAAGGCTGATCTCAGTACGTGGGGACAGCGACGATTCATTCATCGTGCAAAATCAGGTGGATGGGTAGGATATATCAGAAGTAGGGGAAGGTAAAAGTCTCCTGCCCCTTTCGGTTTATTCCTCCGTTGAGCCGGAGCTTAAAGCCCGGGGTAAGTGAAGACATAGACTGGTTTGCCTGGCACATACGGAGTGATTGTAATCCTTGGTGCTCCATGGAGATGATTCCGGATGCAATCTGAATTGGACACAAGGCGATTTCTGTCAGATGACATACCATCTCCTGCCTGTCTTATCGTCCGTCCTTAAGTGTTGCGATCAATCGTTCCATTGTTCGACGATGCGCCTGATGTCGCGCCTTGATGACGAACGATCCCAGCGCGGCGCTGTCCCTGCTTTGCTTGGGCACCGGTCTTGGGCTTCCTGCCCAAGCCGTTCACTGCTTCGCAGCTCACCCGGCGCGATCTGGTATGCCATTTTCCGGCAATCGCCTGAGGTCACTGTCGCCGATACATTCCCGGCGGCACCTGACGGTGTGTGGCCGGGATCACCCGCAGACCGGTGTCGTTTTTCCCTGCAACGAGGCGATCATCGATTCGGCGCGTTTCAGGTCCGCGGTACCGAAACCCTCGTCGAATTCCGCGAAGACCGCCCGTATCTTTCCGAGCGCCGCCTCTTCCTCTCCCCGAGCCTGAAGGACCTCGGCGAGACTGAGGGTCGATCTCAGGAGTAGTGACCGCGCGCCCTGGCGTTGAGCAACGGCCTGGGCCCTGCGTAGCCGGCGTTCACCCAGCTCACGATCTCCGTTTGGAATGGAGAGGAGAAATTCACCTTCGAGACGGTCGATTTCGGCTTCCCAATGGCGTTCTCCCGAGCGTTCGATCGCCTCTCTGGCTTGACGCAACATCTCGCCGGCGGTATCGAAATCGCCGAGACAGGTCGATGCCTCGATCGCCATGGACAACGACCACGGTACGCCGACGGCGGCCCCCTGGTGGCGGAAGTCGCACAGGGCCCTTTGAAGCGTCTCAAAGCCCCGCGTATAGTCCTTGGAGGCGATCAGCTGGTGGCTTTGGAGAACCGTCGCGCAGGAGAACAGGTAAGCGAGGCGATGCTCGGTCGCGATTTCCCGCATTTCGCGGTTGAGCTCCATGGACTCTTCCAGCCTCCCGCAGGCGTTGTACGTCGCGGAGACCCAGAACAGGGCCATGGCCATGGTGAAGGGCTGATGCAACCCGCGCGCCATCGCAAGTACGTTTTCGCAGGTCTGCATCGCCTGGTCCGGATAACCGAGCATCCACAGGGTCCAGCTTAACTGGAAGAGGTTGAACGCACCGGGATCCGACTGGGCTGAGAGGCTGTCCGGCCGTATCCGTGAAGGATCATAGACATCGTGTCCTGTTTCCAGTGTCTCGCGGGCCGCAAGGAAATTTCCCTGCCAGAACTGCATTCCACCGAGCATGTATTTGCCGATGACCACGGAATCCGGGTCGAAGCGGATTGCCAGATCGATCAGGCGCAGCGACAGGGTGGTGGCGGTATCCAGATCTCCCCTCGCGTAGTAGAAGCTGTACAGGCCGCGTAGTACCTCGATCCGCTTCAGTGTGGCGCTGTCCCCGATTTGTTCGCACAACACTTCGGCACGAACGAATGCTCGCTTCATCTCCTGGGAGGCGAATCCGTGACAGGCGCGGTGTGCCGCACCGAGCGCTAGCTGGAAGCCGAGTTCTGCAACGTCCTTTCCCCGCCCTTCCGGCAGATTCGACAACAGACGCAGGGCGCGCTCGGCGTGGCTGATGGCCTCGAAGTTGGCGGATCGTTCGAGCGCCCGGTGGGCAGCCCGTCCCCACCAGTCCAGAGCGGGGCCAATCCGCGCGGCTTCCGAGAAATGGTGCGCCAGCAGTTCGGGTTCTGTCGCCGCGGTTTCGGGAAATCGGGGCTCCAGGACTTCGGCGATTCGCGCGTGCAGGGCCCTTCTGATTTCCAGAAGCAGGCTTTCATAGGCCGCTTCCTGCAGCAGGGCGTGCCTGAAGGTGAATTCCTCGGTCCCGTCATCCAGGTTCATACCGGGGACAAGAATCTCGGCCCGCATGAGTTCTTCCAGGGCGCTCACGAGTCTGTCGTGCGGTATATCCGCGATCTCCGCCAGCAGGTCCAGGGAAAACTCCCGCCCGATGACCGCGGCAGTCTGTGCTATGCCCTTGACGTGAGACAGCTGGTCGAGTCGCGCCATGAGCGAGTCCTTGAGGGACTCGGGGACGTTGAGGGTTGCCCGCAGCAGCTCGGTTTCCAACTCGTCGTCGTTCTCGCCGTGGTCTTCTGTGCCGGCATTCAGCACCACCTTGGTGAGCTCCTCGACATAGAGCGGGATACCGTCGGTCTTGCGTGCGATACGACGAAGGATGTCCTCGGGTAGATTCGCGGTGTGCGACACGTTGCCCGCGATCGTGCGGCACTGGGCCTGGTTCAGACGCATCAGCGTGATGCGATGGACGTGGGACTCGCTGGCGTCCGGCAGTGGCTTCGCGGGTCTGGAGGTCGCAACGATCATCACGGGCAGGTCCCTGCACCGGGCAAGGGCCAGTTGGAGCAATTCCTCCGAGGTGGGATCTATCCATTGCAGATCTTCGACCTCGACCAGGACCGGGCTCACGGAGGCCAGGCCCTCCAGTTGATCGACAAGGGCGGAGAGAATTCGCTGTTTGATCTGCGAGGCGCTGACATCGAGGGCCACCGCCTGGTTGCCAACGGGGACGGAGAGTAGTGAGGCGATCAGTGGAAGAGCCTGCTCGGGAGTCTCCGTCACATTGCGCAACAGTTCATCGATCTTGCGCAGCTTGAGTTCCGGCGAGTCCTGGACAGTGATGCCCGCATTGCGCTCCAGGTGGACGATCAGCGGGTGAAATGCGCTCCTCGAATGATGCGGCGAACACTGGATGTCTATCCTATGATGGGACTCCTTCGCGATGCTGTCGGTGAAGGCCTTGCATAGCCGCGACTTTCCAATGCCCGGCTCACCGACGACCAGGACGGCACGTCCCTCGCCGCGGCGTGTGTGTTCCCAGCACGTGCGCAGCAGCCCGAGTTCCGCCGCGCGCCCGACCAGGGGAAGCGTGGACTTGCCATGCAGGGCCTCGAACCGGCTTCTCTCGTCAACGGGGCGGATCACCCTATGAGCGGTAACCGCCCTGTCGAACCCCTTGACGGTATGCTGGCCCAGGCATTCACAACGAAACGCGCGTCGCAGCAGCTGTCGGGTGGATTCGGATACGACCACCGTGTTCGGGCGGGCGATCTGCTGCAGCCGCGCGGCCAGGTTCGGGGTCTCGCCGACGACGGCCTGCAGGGAAGAGACCCCTTCGCTCACCGTATCTCCGGCGACGACCAGCCCGGTGGCGATCCCGATACGAACGGCGGGGTTTATCTCGACGCCGCGAGGTTGTGCGAGGGCGTCGATGTGCGCGACGATCTCCAGTCCCGCCCTGGCGGCGCGTTCGGCATCGTCTTCATGGGCATGGGGATAGCCGAAATAGGCGAGCACGCCGTCTCCCAGAAACTGGGAAACGAAGCCGTCGTAGTGTCGTAGGTATCGGGTACAGATTCTTCGGTAGCGGTGAATGAGGTCGCGCAAGTCCTCAGGATCCAGTCGGGCCGATAGCGCGGTCGAACCGACTAGGTCGCAGAACATGACGGTCAGTTGCCGACGGTCGGGAACCGGCAGCGCATCCTCGATTCGGTCGTGTTTCGCGGGGACGAGCGGGGTTCCGCATCCACCGCAATATCGGGCGGACGATTCGTTGCGAAATTCGCAGCACGGACAGATGACCGGGAACCCCGTACCGCATCGGGCACAGAATCTACGGTTGGGCAGGTTGTCGTGCTGACATTCCGGGCACCTCATTTCGGCGGCTGATACTCTCGGTCGTTGACGCGCTGACAGGCGGGATGACAGTCGCGTGGTTGTCCCGCTTGCATCAACGCCGGCCGATGGTCACCTTGCGTTCGGTCCGCGCTGACGTGCCTCGCGGCGGAGAGTGGGAGACACTACGAACCTTATAATTATATACAATCGTAGGGGCTTCGATGGCTGGGGGTAACGGTATGGATAACGGAGGTTCGATGTTCGGGGGCCTTTCCCCTGAGGATATCGACGGGGTTGCCAGGCACGGTAACGCGAAGTCGTTTCCAAAGGGGACCATGCTGATCAACGAGGGTGACACCAGCAATTTCATGTATGTCATCCTCGAAGGACGCGTGAAGGTGTTCGTCAGCGACGAGAAGGGTAAGGAGGCCATCCTGAACCTGCAGGGCCCTGGAGAACTGTTCGGAGAACTGGCGCTGATCGACGATGTCCCCAGGTCCGCTTCGGTCGTGACACTCACCCCGGCGCGACTGGCGTTCGTGTCCAGGGCCGAGTTCATGTCCTGTCTGTCCGAGTCTCCCGATATCGCCATGAAGCTGCTCAGGGGGATGACCCGTCGTATCAGAGAGTTGACCGACCTGGCCAAGAACCTGGCGCTGAACGACGTCTACGGCAGGGTGGCGAAGACCCTGTTCAGACTGGCGAAGGAAAAGGAAGGAACGCTCGTGGTGGAACAGCGTTTGACGCATCAGGACATTGCCGACATGGTCGGGGCGTCGCGTGAGATGGTCAGCCGGATCATGAAGGACCTGACTACGGGAGGGTACATCCGTACCGAAAACCGGATCATTACCATCAGGGGAAAGTTGCCTCCGGGCTGGTGAGCGACACGGTCTGCGACCTCGCGAACTGGCGATTTGCCGCGGTACAGTCAGAATGGAATGTGCGGTGTTGTGGATTTGTCCGGCCACAAAGGCCGATGTTTTTGTATACTTATACGACAGGGGTTGGTCTGACAGGCTGACCGGTTCCTTCCCGGAGGCAGCAGTGGGTGGCTGCCTCCGGCTTCCCCGGGAAGCGGATCTGCCGGCAGGGCTTCGGTTCAGGAACGGGCCGGATGACCAGGTAAACCCGGCGGTGGTCTGTCCCGGAGGTGGTCTGTAAGCTCTGGAACGGATTCGGATTTACTTCAGAACAGGGATTGGCGGTATGTGCACGGCGATTGGCAATGGACTGATAGGCGCTGCGTTGTGCCTCGGCATCTTGTGTTGGGGCACGGGGGGATCCAGCGAGTCTTCGGTTCCAGCGGACGCCGGGAAGGAAATCAGGCAGGCGTGTGTTGAGGGCGGGAGTCTTTGTGGAGACGATCGACGGATAGCACAGGCCCGGCCTGCAAGTGAGGCGTTCGGCGACAGAACCGTGGAACCGGTCATGAATCGGGTAGCGATGAATTCGGTCGCGATGCCATCCGTACCATCGGCATTGGACGGTAACGAAGCAACCGGGCAGGAAGCGATGCCGGCCATGTCGGGTGCAGGGGAGGGCGGCGAATCGGGATCTTCGCTCGTATCGCGGCACGTGATTGCCGTCCTCGCCGCTCTCGTGGGCATCGTGCTGTTGAGCAGAAGACGCGTCTCCTGACGGAAAGGTGGAATTGTCCAGATCCGATCAGTTCTCGATAGCGCGACAGCACTGGAGAAGGGTAGGGGTTTTCTGAAATCACGTGACCGAGTGAAGTCCGAGCCGGCGACAGGGCTTCCGGCACATTTTCCAGGCGAAGATCCGCGGACAAGAACAATCAGGTCAAGGTGAAAGGTGCTTCGCTGAGTGTTCTAGGCCGGCCTGGTGCCGCGAGTAGCGGCAATGATGGCATTGCTGAAGGGATGCGCGTTCGCGCCGTCGTCGTCGCCTGCCTGTCCCTTCCGGTTGTCACGCTGCTGTTCGGTATCTGCATCTGGATCCAGGGGATCGACCTCATCCCGGCTGCCTTTATTTTCGTCCTCGCCTCGCTGGTCCTCGCACTTTCTCCGAACCTCTATGCGCTCAGACCGTATAGACTGACCGTGAATCCCGGGTGGGTCATCTCCTCGGGGCTGTTGCTCCTGTCGATCTACGTCAACATCTACCTGTCCGGCGGTAACGTTGGGGCGATCTTCTGGTTCTTCCCTGTCTCCCTTATCGGCTACCTCGTCCTTGATCGACGCCAAGCCCTGGCGTTGACCCTCGTCACCGGTGTCTGTGTGGCGGGCATAGCCGGGTTGTACCTCTCTTCCTCTCCGTTCCCCGATCTTCACGATCCGGGGGATTCGGTACCGGGCGGCGTGTGTTTGGCGGTCGCGGCGCTTTTTTACAGCTTTCTGCTCCTATGGCTTGGCTATGGAGCCAACTATGCGGTCAGGGAAGAGTTACTCGTTCGCGCTCGGTCCATGGAACGTGACACCAGGAACCTGTCGGAGGAAAAGGACAGGGCGCTGGGTATGTTGCAGTCCATCGCCGATGGTGTCATCGCGGCCGATGCGGAAGGACGCATACAGTTCCTCAATCCCGCGGCAGGTGCCCTGACGGGCTGGAGCACCGAGCAGGCGCGCGGTCGACCGCTGGGTGATGTCTTTTCACTGTTTGACGAGAAAACTCGGCGTCCGGTTTCCGGCCTGCTGGAACCCTGTCTGCGGAAGGGAGTCGCTACGGCCAAGGGAAACGGCATCCTGGTGGGTCGGGCCGGGGTGGAGCACCAGGTCAGCCATTCCGCATCCCCGATCCGGGCGCCGAGCGGGAGAGTCGACGGGGCGATCATCGTATTCCACGATGTCAGTTCCGAACATGAGCTCGAGATGCAGCTTTCCTACCACGTAACCCACGACGCCCTGACCGGGTTGCTGAACCGTAGCGAGTTCGAGCGGACGCTCGAGGGTTCACTCGCCGAACCTGGGCACGAGCATGTCCTGTGCCTGCTCGACATCGACCAGTTCAAACTGGTGAACGATACCTACGGACACGGAGTCGGGGACGAAACGCTACGGCAGCTCGGACATCTGCTGAAGGCCTTCTCAAGAACCACCGATGCCGTGGCGCGTGTCGGTGGCGACGAGTTCGCGATCCTGTTGACGGACTGTCCGGTCACGCGCGCTCGGCAGCTTGCCGAGGACATGCACGAGCGGGTGTCGTCCCACTCCTTCCAGTGGGAGGACCGCAGCATCAAGATGTCCGCCAACATCGGCATCGTTCCCCTGTCGCGACATGAGTTCAACATGACGCAGGCACTCAGCGCGGCGGGCGAGGCCTGCTTCGCAGCCAAGCAGGCGGGGCGCAACCAGGTGCATATCTACCATCCGGACGACTCGCTGTTGATGGCGCGAAGTTCACAGATGAAATGGATTGGCCCGTTGCATGAAGCGCTGCAGCACGACAGTTTTCTGCTGACCCGGCAGTATCTGCAGCCGCTGGGGCCGAAAGCGTCGGCGGGAAAGCACTACGAGATCCTCCTTCGCCTCGAGGGGGAGGACGGTAAACTCGTCTCCGCCGAAAGGTTTCTCTCCGCGGCAGAGCGATTCAAGCTCATGGGTGACATCGATCGCAGCGTGTTGAAGTCCCTGGTCGCCTGGTTCGAGAAGAATCCGGCGGAACTGGAAGCGACTGAGTCCTGCGCCGTCAACCTGTCGGGTCACACGATCAACGACGACAGCTCTGCCGGGTTTATTCGTACCCAGCTCGCGCGCGTCGACGGGCTGGCGCCCCGGGTTTGCTTCGAGATCACGGAAACCACCGCGATCGCCAATCTCCGCAGGGCGGGGAATCTGATCAGCGATCTCAGGGGCCTGGGTTGCCGGTTCGCGCTGGACGATTTCGGCAAGGGGATGTCATCCCTCGCCTATCTGAAAAACCTCCCGGTGGATTATCTCAAGATCGACGGGCAGTTCGTGCGCAACATCGACGAGGACCCCATAGACCGGGCAATGGTCGAGGCGGTGAACCAGATCGGTCACGTGCTTGGTATGGTTACGATCGCCGAGTATGTCGAAAACCGGCGGATCCTGGAGATCGTCACGGAGATCGGTGTTGACTATGCGCAGGGACACGAGGTGGGGCGTCCCGAACCGCTGCCGGTGGGTCCGGTAGAATATCGGACCTGATTCATCGAAAGGCGGGGCGATCGCTGTGAAGCAACGAATGGCGGCGAAGAGACTTCTGCTCAGCATCGTCGAACTCGGGGGCTACCCTGATTTCTCTCCCCTGTATCGCCGCCTCGGCTACGAGGTTCGGGTGGAGGGCTCCATGCGGCGGGCGCTTTCGTTCCTCAAGAAGACCCCCGTCGACGTCGTCATTGCCGAGTTCAACTATCAGTCGGGTTTCCGGGACCGGGTCAGCAACCTCGAATCGCTGATGGCAGCGATACAGAGAATACCCGGCACCCGGGTCATCGTGTTCTACGAGGAGGAACTGGTGCATCAGTTCGACCGGGTCAGGGAACGTTTCGATTTTTCCGCCGCCTTGCGCTTCCCGGTCGACGAGGACAGGCTGGCTGCGGCCGTCGGCGAGGCGCCGCCGTGACGACGAGGCAATGCCCCGTGGTCGGGTAGACATCTTGGGTAGTCAGATGAGTGGAATCCAGTACGAACGCAACCCGTCGCCGGCAAAGCTCGAGGTCATGGGCGTCTACGACTGGCCCGTCTGGGAAAAGGGCGCCTCCACCTTCGAATGGCGTTACGATGCCCGGGAAACCTGCTATTTCGTCGAGGGGGAGGTCCTGGTATCGCCGGTTGGGGGAGAACCCGTGACCCTGGTCGCGGGGGACCTTGTTACCTTTCCGGCGGGTATGCGCTGCACCTGGGAGATCCGGCAGCCCGTGGTCAAGCATTACTCGCTGGACTAGGGCAACTCAGGCGTCCATATCGGGTATCAGCTGACTTTCCAGCTTGGAGATGCTGTCCTTGAGCAGCAGTTTGCGTTTCTTCAGACGACGCAACTGAAGCTGATCGACGTAGGGCCGGCTTTCCATGACCTGAATCGCGTCGTCCAAGTCGCGATGCTCGATCAGCAACTCGGCGATTCTCTGTCGGATAAGCGGGTCCTCGCCACTGTCCATTACCGGTATAGCCTGTGCTCTGTGTTGACGACCGTTGGGGTTCCCGCAGCGGTGCTCCGCTGGATTCGTCAGGCACCTCCGGCCTTCGCACCGCCACGGCAGAGCGGTGAATCCGGAACCACGCCGCCTCTCTCTTCCCACTCCGCAGGCGTCAGCGTGTGCATGGACAAGGCATGCACACGCCCGGCCAGTTCCTCCGAGAGCAGCGCGTTCAGTATCCGGTGTCGTGCCAGGGGGAGCTTCCCCTCGAACTGTTCGGCGACGACGGTCACCTTGAAGTGAGACTCCGAGCCGGCAGGCACGTTGTGCATGTGACTTTCGTTCTCGACCACAAGGTGTACCGGTTTCAGTCCTTCTGCGATTTTCTGCTCGATGGTTTGCTCTAGTGTCATTTGTCAGCCTGCTTGGGTTCGATAGCAAACTGGCATTATAACGCACATAAGCAGTCCGAATTTCCGTTCGGAAACCCGCTGTCCAGGGCGAATGCCTGCTGTCAGGGAATGCCCGGCTGGATCCGGATTGACGCGTGGATCTTTCTGTCGCCCCACAATCGGCGAAAATCAGTGCCTCAGTTCGTCGTCACGGTAATGCACGTCCGTCCAGCACTTCGGTAGAGCCTCTCCGGAAGGGAAGCAAACCTTGGACTTGCTGAACGAATCCGCATCCGGCATCTCTTCTCCGACATTGAGACGGCCGGTAAACGATCGCTTCATCGGATCGATCAGTTCGTCGAATCCAAGGACCTCGATCAGATGCTTGCCACCGTATTCTTTGAGAAACATAGCTGCCTCCTTAGCTGTCTCCTATCTAGAGTATGGTACAGCGGGTCAGAAATTCAATTCGCCGGAAGTCCGTAGAAAGCCCTGGCCGTGGCCGTGGTTGAAGCGGCAATTTCGGCGGGCGATTTGTTCAGGTGACCCGCCAGTGCCCGCAGGACATGCGGCAGAAAGGCGGGTTCGTTTCGCCGGCTGCGCGGCGGTGGCTTCAGGTCGCGCGGCAGCAGGTAGGGGGCGTCTGTCTCGATCATCAATCTGTCGAGCGGGATCATCCCGACCAGATCGTGCAGGTGCGAGCCCCGGCGCTCGTCGCATATCCACCCGGTGATGCCGATGTGGAGATCCGCGTCCAGATAGTCCGCCAGTTCTTCCGCCGAGCCGGTGAAGCAGTGCACGACGACGTTTCCGAGGGCGTCACGATGTTCCCGGAGTATTCCAATGAAGTGATCATGGGCGTCCCGCTGGTGCAGAAAGAACGGCATCCGAAGTTCGGCCGCCAGGGCGGCCTGCCGCTCGAAGGCGTGGCGCTGTGCGCTGCGGGGGGAGTAGTCCCGGTTGTAGTCCAGCCCCGCTTCACCGATTGCCATGACCTTGTCGTGTCCCGCGAGTTCCCTCAAGGTATCTTCACTGTCCCCGTTCCAGTCGACGGACAGATGCGGGTGTACGCCGGCGGTCGCGTAGAGGTGTTCGGGGTACCGTTCGGCCAGCTCGATGCAACAGGCACTTTCCTCGACACTGGAGCCAGTGACCATGAGGGTCTCCACCCCGGCGGCCACGGCTCGGGCGAGCACCTCCGCCTCGTCCTTGCGAAACGAGCCGTGCGTGAAATTGAAACAGATATCGACCAGACCGGTGGTCATTCGCCCGAGCCCCCTGCCGACCCGACGCTACTGAGCCCGGCAGGGTTTCCACTCCCCTTCATCTCACGGACAAGTTTTCGGGGACCGTGCCCGCAGCCCAGCCATCGGGAGCGCATTGCGGGCAGTCGGCATCCGGGGCGAGGGAGCCTTGGCAGGTGGCGCAGAGACGCGTTCGGGTGGGCCGCAGGTCCGGTGTAAGGCCAATGCGCTGGTCGAATACGAAGCATTCGCCCCGCCAGTGTGCGCCGCGGCATCGCCGGAAGTAGTTCAGTATCCCGCCGTCGAGCTGGTAGACCTCGGCGAATCCCATGCGCAACAGCAGGGGGGAGGCCTTCTCGCAACGGACACCGCCGGTGCAGAACATGACCAGCGGGGTTGATCGTGTGGCAGGATCCAGCCGGCCCACTGCTTCCGGGAAATCGCGGAAACTGCCGATATCGAGCGTCGACGCCCCTTCGAAGGAGCCGAGCACGGTTTCGTAGTCGTTGCGCGTGTCGAGCAGGGTCAAGTCGCGGCCCGCGTCCAGCCAGCGGCGTAAGGTTTCCGGTGCAATCCTGGGGCCAGTGAACTCCCCGGGACGGATATGGTCGTGCCCCAGGGAGATGATCTCTTCCCGGATCCGCACCTTCATTCTGTCGAATGGCATGAATCCGGACAGGCTCTCTTTGTATTCCATCCCGGAGAAGGCGGGGTATCGGCCGATTGAGGTCTTCATTGCCTCGATGGACGTCCTGGCGCCGCACAGCATCAGGTTGATGCCTTCCCGGCTGAGCAAAACGGTGCCACGCAGGTCCAGTGTGGTGCCCCGATCCAGCAACGATGCCCGGCAGGCATACGGATCGTCGAGTTCAACGAAACGGTAGGCGGCAATATTGACGAATTCCATGAACATGGCGTGCTGGAACGGTGGGCGGTATTATCGTTCGGTGACGTCATCCACTGCAACACAAGCCGGTCCGACATGAAAAAAGGCAGCCCCAGGGCGATCAGACTCAAGGACTACACACCGCCGCCATTCCTCATCGACACCGTGGATCTGCATTTCGATCTGCATGAGGAATTCAGTGAGGTGCGCGCTACGCTCTCGGTCAGACGCAACCCGCGGGCCATGGTGCGCCCGGAGTCGCTGACCCTGAATGGCGAGCAACTCGAGCTGGTCTCGGTCAGCCTGGACGGGCGAGCACTGGATGATGCCGGATACACGCTGGAAGCGGACGCACTCACACTGCCGGGCGTTGCGGACCGGTTCGAGCTGCAGACGGTGTGTCGGCTGAAACCGCAGGAGAACACCGCACTCGAGGGCCTCTACAAGTCCGGCGGAAATTTCTGCACTCAGTGCGAGGCGGAGGGGTTCCGCAAGATCACCTGGTTCCTGGACCGACCCGATGTCATGTCGGTGTTTACCACGACCATCGTCGCGGACCGCGATCGTTACCCGGTCCTGCTTTCCAACGGAAATCTGCTGGAGCACAATGACGCGGGAGGGGGCCGGCATTCGGTCCGATGGCGGGATCCGTTTCCCAAACCCTGCTATCTGTTCGCCCTGGTTGCCGGAGATCTGGTCTCCCGCGAGGCGATGTATCGCACGGGGTCCGGGCGCGCGGTGGCGTTGCGCGTCTATGTGCAGGCCCACAACGCCGACAAATGTGACCACGCCCTGGCTTCACTCGAGAAGGCGATGCGCTGGGACGAGGAACGCTTCGGCCTGGAATACGATCTGGACGTCTACATGATCGTGGCCGTCGACGACTTCAACATGGGCGCGATGGAGAACAAGGGGTTGAACGTCTTCAACTCCAAGTATGTGCTGGCGCGCCCCGAGACCGCCACCGATGCGGACTACATGGCGATCGAGGGGGTGATCGCACACGAGTACTTCCACAACTGGACGGGCAATCGGGTCACCTGCAGGGACTGGTTCCAGTTGAGCCTGAAGGAGGGCCTGACGGTCTTTCGCGACCAGGAATTCACCGCTGACATGCACTCCCGGCCGGTCAAGCGCATCGGTGACGTCAGACTCCTGCGCGCCCACCAGTTCGTCGAGGACGCCGGGCCGATGGCGCACCCGGTTCGCCCGCAGTCCTACATCGAGATCAACAACTTCTACACCGTCACCGTCTACGAGAAGGGCGCCGAGGTGGTACGCATGTACCAGACCCTGCTCGGGCGGGACGGATTTCGCAAGGGGATGGACCTGTATTTCGAGCGCCACGACGGGCAAGCGGTCACGACGGACGATTTTTTTGCCGCGATGGCGGACGCGAATTCGGCCGACCTGTCGCGATTCAAGCGGTGGTACGACCAGGCGGGCACGCCGCGGTTGGGCGTCACCGTTACCTGGGACCCTGAGACACGCCGCTATACGCTGGATGTCCGACAGCATAGACCGCCCACACCCGGTGAAGAAGGCAAGCTGCCGTTACACATACCGCTGACCGTCGGCCTGCTTGGTCCCGACGGCGCCGATCTGTCCCTGATTCTCGAAGGCGAGCCGACCGGCGGTCCCGAGAAGACAAGCGTCACGCTGAGTGTTCGCGAGGAGCGCGAGACCTTCACCTTTCTTGAAGTACCCGAGCGTCCGGTGCCGTCGCTGCTCAGGGACTTCTCGGCGCCGGTCGCGCTCGACTACCCGGCCGCGGACGAGGAGCTCGCCTTCCAGCTCGCCCACGACAGCGACCCGTTCAACCGCTGGGACGCCGGACAGAAGCTCGCCATCAACCAGATCATGCAGTTGATGGCGCAGCATGCCTCGGGCGAGCCGTTCACCGTCGATTCGGCGATTCCGCAAGCCTTCGGAAGGGTGCTGGACGACCGCGACCTCGATCCGGCGATGATCTCGGAGATCCTTTCCCTGCCCGGGGAAACTTATCTCTGGGAACTCGTCGATGTCATCGATGTGGACGCCATTCACGCTGCAAGACTGGCGTTACGGCGTGAACTGGCCGGGGTGATGGAGGCGTCGTTGCGGGAGACCCGGGAGCGATGCGCATCGCGGGGACCGTACCGGTTCAACGCGGCGGACTCGGGCCGGCGGCGCCTGGGTAATCTCTGCCTGGGGTATCTCAACTGCCTCGAGGATCCGGATCATGCGCGGGCGGCACTCGAGCAGTTTCAGGGCAGCGACAACATGACCGACATGATGGGCGCCCTTTCGGCGCTCAACGACCGGGACGGCGTCGAGCGTGCCGAGGCCCTGAAGGCGTTCGAGGAACGCTGGGCCCGGGATACCCTGGTGATGGACAAGTGGTTTTCGCTTCAGGCTGTCTCCGCGCTTCCCGACACCCTGAAGACGGTGCGGGGGTTGATGTCGCACGAACTGTTCACCATCCGGAATCCCAACAAGGTGCGCTCGCTTATCGGGGCCTTCGCCAGCGGGAACCCGGTCAATTTTCATCGGGTGGACGGCGCCGGATACCGGTTTCTTACCGATCGCGTCGTCGAAATCGACCCACTGAATCCCCAGGTAGCGGCGAGACTGGCCAAGGTCTTCTCACGTTGGGGCAAATTCGATACGCAGCGTCGTGATCTGATGCGGGCGGAACTTGAGCGTATCCGCGATACCGCCATGTTGTCCCGAGATACGGTTGAGGTGGTGACCAAGAGCCTGGCGGCAAACTGACGGGTCCCGTGCGGCCTCCCACAGCAGTTGCTTGGTCATCCCTTTGCGCTTGGGTTCCTGATGGATCGCCGACCAGTCAGGCACCTGGTGGCGGCAAGAGGCGGTGGTATCGGCCCCGGGATAGAGCGGCCGGGCCAGCTGGTTGTCATCCAACTCAGGCGGCAGCGGCCAACTGAGCTCCAGTTCATCGGCTTTGACCAGCAGCTGCTGGATGGCGCCGACACTGACCTTGGTGCTGGCTTTGATCTGGCGAATCGACAGCCGGACGGCCAGCCGTAATCGTAGAACGTCTCGAATCTTGCGCATTGTGATCCTCTTCGCTGGTATGGGCTCTCCTAAAAAGCGAGAGAGCATACGAAACAGGTTGAAAAACAATGCGTTGGAAAGGATTTACGTTGAACCAGAATGCGTGTTCATCTTGGGCCGGAATATGCAGTCTTGTGGCCCGAAGGTGGGAGTCGGGGGAGAATGGGTCGCAACAGCACCAGAAATGACGGAGAAAGACCCTCCGTGATAATGGATCCCTTCAAGATTCAGATCAAATGAGGTGCGGCGCGCGAGAGGAAGGGGCCGAAATTGACTTCGCGCATTGTCCGGGAGCGCTTTTGTATTGCTTATACCTTATACCTTACCTTCCTAAGCCGAACACATTTGAAAGCGTGTTGATGTAATTGAAGTATCCGGTGATGGCGACCGCCTCAAGTATCTGTGAGTCGCTGTAGCCTGCTTCCCTGACCTCGTCGACATCGGCCTGTAGCATCTTGTAGTTATCTTTTTGTGAGGCGCGTACACAGAACTTTAGCAGCACCTTCTCGTTGGCTTCGGTCTGGATGTTATCTATACCACCGAGAACTTCACTGATCTGGTTCTCGCTCATACCCAGCATCTTGGCGATTCCCTTATGGACGTCCACGCACATGTCACAGCTGTTTTCCAGGGAGATCAGTAACGCGATCCTTTCTTTCGTTGAATAGGGAAGCTCCGTTTCGGCTAGGAGATAGGCTTGTACCATTCCATCGGTAGCGAAATAGACATCCTCTCGAACTGCGAGCAGTTTAAATATGTCACCCAGCGTCCCTACCTTTTCGAGTATGGGTCTGGCCTTCTCCTGGATCCGTAGCGACATGTCTTCGAATTCGGATAGTTGAATATAAGCCATATTTGTCTCCTCCGGGTTGCTTGGTAAAACCTGGTGCTCACCCTATGCGTACTTATGCTGAATGCACCGAAGTTTGAGGTGAATCGAGGTCTTGAGGTTTCTTGTTATAGGTTCGAACTCATGGGCATTGTACTAAATTTATTCGCGAGGTGGCATCAGCAAGACTACAAACAGAATGTTATCACCATCTCGGTTGCCGTTGATAGTCCTTTGAGGAATGCTCCGACTGGGAGTTTCCAACTCGATCGAGGGGCTACTTAATAAAACGAGGAAGGGTTTGCTAGCATAAACGACCGAGTTTGACTCTATCGATTTTTAATCCAAAAATTATCGTAAAGGCCCGAAACAAAGGACAACTTTTTCTGAGTATATAATCACACGGCACTGAACATCTACGCAGCATCAAAGCAACATGGGCATGGAGATGTTGCGCTGCAAGAGCCCGGACAGGGTCGAAAAGGAAATCGTTATTCATTTCCTGGCGTACAATCCGGTTCGAGCCAGTATGGCACGAGCGGCAAAACAATTCGGAAAAATACCGCGCCTGCTCGGCTTTAAATCGGCAGTACAGCTACTTACCCAGGCTTCCACGCAACTGATATACGTTTGCGTCAAGGCGCTGAAGTCATTCTCTCAAGCGTTACTGAAAGCGATGGCCTCAACACCCATCGCCCAGCAACAACGCAAAAACCAACCTCGTGCAATCAAACGCCGACCCGAGCCTTACCCTCTGTTGACGATACCTCGCCATGAGGCATGTCAACTTGTTAATCCGTAGAGGCTTTTTCTTAAGGCGGCAGGTTTAGAGTCTGACCCTATTGCTCGCTGATTGGAAAGAGCTTGCCGATCTCTGCGAGCATATGATGCAGAAGCGAAAACAGATCCGACAGGAGAGAGGTATCCATCCGCCAAAATACGATGTACCAAGTGCGGCGAGATGTCGAGATCGGCCATCTCGGGCGTTTCCATTCGAACGGCCCTGTTTGCCGTGAAGAGCAATGGGGTCATCATGGATGCCGAGTTCAAAGATCTGGACAAGAGCTGGGTAAAATACAAGACCAAATGAGGCCTCGACCCGTACGGTCGGAAAACTGAAGGGTGTGAAAAGAGGGTGCCAGGTTGGCCCCAAGTCAGCCTGGGAGAATCGTGGAAACGAATAGCTGCTAAACGACGCAACTAGCGAGGGACAAATGGACCTGAAGATATTGAATGAGACTCCTCCTTGGGACTGGCCGGTGGGCGCCAGCAAAATGCTCTTAGCCAGCCTCGCAGATGATCGATCCGATATCTCCGACCGCAACCTCGCTGCGGAGCTGGCCGGCGACGTCACCGTGATCAACGACAATCTCGTTGATGTCTTGCTGTCCATTCTCCAGAGCGGCGAAGAATCAGATAAGCTGCGCGGCAAGGCTGCAATATCCCTGGGACCGGTTCTCGAGCACGCAGACACCGACGGGTTTAAGGATCCAGATGATGTGCCGATCGCGGAGGATACGTTCCACAGGATCCAGGATTCACTGCGCAAGCTCTACTTCGACGCCGATGTGCCCAAGAACGTACGTCGGCGCATCTTGGAGGCATCGGTTCGTGCACCGCAGGGCTGGCACCAAGATGCTATCCGTGCGGCCTATTCCAGTGATGACGAGGACTGGAGGCTGACAGCGGTTTTTTCGATGCGTTGGGTTCGTGGTTTCGATGATCAGATACTCGAAGCGCTCGGAAGCACGAACCAGCGTATCCATTACCAAGCCGTTTGTGCGGCCGGCAATTGGGAATTGGATGAGGCCTGGTCACAGGTATCAAGACTGCTCAGCGCGCCAAAGATCGACAAAGCGCTGCTTCTGGCCGCAATCGACGCTGTGGTCAGCATTCGCCCACAGGAATCTGGGGTCTTTTTGGCTGATCTGACTGACACCGACGATGAGGACATCGTCGAGGCAGCCTATGAAGCCATGGCTATGGCCAAGGGACTATTGGGCGATGACTTCGATGAGGAAGATGACGATGGGTTTGTCCCATGAGAGAGGAGTACCGTGAGCACCAGAAAGCGCAAACAGATCGATCCGCTCGAGCAGGCCATCGAAGCGGCGCTTTGTCCCGGCAGCTTCATCTCCTATAAAGCCGCCTGGTCGTTCGTCGACGATATTCAGGATGTTGCGAATGACATAGAGAAGATCGTCAAGAAAGAGCCGGGACGAGCAGCACGTCTCTTGGAGATCTTTATCGCCGCTTGCCACGAAAAAGCCGATGAAATTGACGACTCGAGCGGCAATTTCGGCATGCTGGTCAATGACCTCTTTCGTGGTTGGATCAAGGCGCGTCAAGCCGCAGAAGCGGACTGGGACGAAACAGCAAGGTCGCTGGTTGCATGGATGGCGGACGACCCGTACGGATTCTGTCATGACCTTGATCGCGAGGCTGTCAAAGTACTCGACAAGAAGGGGCTGAAGTCGTTCGTGCAGCAGATTCGGTCCAAGTTCGAATCCGCTCTGGCCCAGGGTGAGAAGGAGAAGGGGCTTCCCGGATACGCACGCCGGAAATGGGGCGGTGCGCTGAAGACCCTGCTCGCCGGCCAGCGCGACGTTGACGCTTACGTCTCGCTTTGCGAGCAGACCGAGCTCGAGGCCAAGAACTGCAAGGCCATCGCCGAAATGTACCGAAGCCGGAGACGTCCTGATGAAGCGCTTACCTGGGTTGAGCGCGGCTTGGAGATCGCACGGTCAAACAGCCGAAAGTCCTATGGAGAACACGAGCTTCACGAGATGAAGCGGGCGCTACTAGCCAAGATCGGCCAACCGGGAGACGCGTTGCAATCGGCCTGGTCCGAATTTGAGAAACACCCCTCAACGTTTACATACAAAGAGTTGATGCGCTACGTGCCGGTCAAAGAGAAGAAGGCCTGGCACCAAAAGGCCATGGAGGCATCTGAGAAGGGCGATCTTTCCTCTCAGATCGAGCTCTGGCTCGAGAAAAAGGAGAGCGAGCGGCTCGTATCGCGATTGCGCAGGGCTACGGACGAGGAACTGGAAGATCTCAGCCACTACAGGGCCGGGCCATTGGCACGCAAGCTGGAGCGCTCCCAGCCTGATGTTGCAGCCAGGGTGTACCGCGCGCTTTGCATGCGCATCGTCAATACTGGTAAGAGCAAGTACTACGACGCGGCGCTCGACAACATCGAGCATGCCAAGAAGTGCTACACCAAGGCCGGGCTCGATGCCGACTGGGAAGCGGTGGTTGCCGATGTGCGGGAGTGGCACTTTCGCAAGAAGGGATTCATGGCCGCGTTCGAGGCGATCGTATCCGGCGCACCCAAGCGGGTCGAGCCGCCCTTTCTGGAACGTGCCAAGGCACGCTGGCCAAGAAAGCCGTAGGGCGGCAGCCGATCGCGTACGGGTGAGGTCGCCGGCGGCACCGACCATCAATTTCGCCCTGGAGCGTGCCAGCCGCAGCCGGCGCCGGACCGCCCGCCCGAGGGCGATGATCAGGGCTGCGACCCGGTTCCAGTCCACGGGGGGCTCCGTGAGTTGCCGACACCCGGCCAGGCAGGTAGATGGGAACCCGGTCCCGCCACCTCGAGTCAAGGCCCGTTGCCGTGGACTTCGCAGGCGGATGCGAAGGGTAGCCCGGACAGGCAGTTGGCGTTGCGACATTGATTGCCGCCTACCTCATGTATCAGCGGAAACTGCGAAACAAACTACGCCCGTTTGTGTGCACTGACACGCGCATGCGCCTGCAAACTCAGTGCGCACTCCCTGAGATCCGCTGGTCCAAGAAGCGCTTCCCGCATCGCGTGGCGGTGGCAGGCGCTCCCCAGTACAGCGACAGCAGGTCCAGATTGGACAGACGTGTGGGAAAATCGCGGGAGAGGAGGGGGCAGAGGCACGGCTGAACCCCTCGCGGTAGAGCTGCCGAGCCGCCGAGGCGGGTAAAACGTAGTCGAAGGAGGTATCCGAGGAGATATGGGCAATCAGCCCCTCGATGGTCAGCACGCTCTTTCGAAATCAAAGAGTAGATCCTCACTGAACTGAATGCCGGCCGACAGCATCGCGTCATCCATCAGGCCTGTTAACCAGTGAAAGCAGGGTAGCTTGGCCGGCAGCAGCCTGTCCAGCGCTTTGTCGACGACTGTGCGCCACGAAGGCGCACTCTGGCGGGCGCAAGCCCTCGGTGCAGCCATGCTGCAGAAGAGATGAGGGTAGGCCCCTCGAAGCCGCCGTGCAGGCAGAGGCTTCAAAACGCCCACTGCTGCCGCCTTCAAGAGAGGTGGTGTTGCGCGAGCTGGGAAAAGGCCGGGCGAGACCCGGTCAGGTACGGACCGTGGAGTCGAACGCAAGTGAACCGTTGATGAGGTGTCGAAAGCGTAGGAACGGCGTCGAAACCGGGGGGAAGTGGTTACCCCGGGATCAGTCTGGGGGCAACCTGTCTACTGCCCAGGCGGCGTCCGGCATGAAGGCGGCGAGAACGCGGTTCAGGCTCTTGTGTGGAACGTGGGAACCTGTCACCCCGATGCCAAGGGAGGAACGCAAGGGGAAGCCCCCTGCGCCGCCATCGACGGCGGGCCGAGCACGACTTCCGCAACTCACCACGCAATTCCACCATTTTCGATGTCCTGAGATCCATAAGTGGTTGATCGATGACGCAAGGAGAGAGGAATTTCGTTTGTAGTGCAGACCTACCCTGTTGACGCCTAAGCGAAACTTCCAAGGCCTCCTCGACACCGGGCTTGAGCACCTTGAGCACCTTGAGCACCTTGAGCACCTTGAGCACCTTGAGCACGCCCTTTGTCGGCGTGTCGTCCTGCGATGAATGCGCCCTGAAAGGGATGACTACGGCCACGCTGGCCTCGGCGAGCGCCTTCGGGTTCAGCTCGAGCCCCCGCGCCACGACCTCTCCGAGCCCCACCGAGATGAAGGCCACCGTTAGCACCGAGGCGTAGAGCGCCAGTGCCGGCCCGCGAATCGCCTTGCGCAGGATCAGCATCCCCGCAGGGACAGGGCCGCCATGCTCATCATCAGGGCCAGGGTCGTGCCCAGGGCCACCGCCTTGCCCAGCAGCGCCTCGCCGATCTGGTAAACGCCGGCGGCGAAGAGGACCTCCAATGACACTTGAGCTCCCAGTTGCCTCGACAGGCGATCCGCGTATACTCGCTCTTACTTGGTAAGAGGAGACGCGCCGCAATGTCGACAGTCACTGTTTCCGACAAGGGTCAAGTCGTTATCCCAGCCGCCATCCGCCGCCGGTTGGGCATTGCCCCCGGTAGTAAGCTGGATTTCGAGTTGGAGGGCGACGGGATCCGCATCCGTCTCTGCAAGTCGATCCCTCCGTCGCGGGCAGAAGACGGATACGGACTCTTGCGCTGCGATCTCCCCGGGGAACGCCGGTTGGCGGATTTCGATGTCGCCCAGGCCATGCGGAGCCAGGATGACGATCGCCCTTGATACCAACATCCTCGCTCGCTTCTACGTCGATGATCCGGGGGATCCGGAGGCGGCCAAGCAGCGCCCGATCGCCCGCCGGGTCATGACCGGGAGTCCTAGTCTGTTCGTGCCACTCACCGTGATCTTGGAGCTCGAATGGGTGCTGCGCGCCTTCTACGGCTTTGATGCGAGCCGGATAATCAGGGTCTTCGAGCACCTGCTGGGCCTTGCGCACATCAACACGGAAGAGGCCGAGCGAGTCGCCATCGCACTGCCCCTCGCCGCCCGGGGCGTGGACTTCGCCGACGCCCTGCATCTGGTCGGCAGCGCCCATTGCTCGGCCCTGTACACCTTCGATGATCGCAGATTCGCCCGCCGCGCCAGGCGGCTCGCCGGGGTTACGCGGGTCATGGTCCCGAACGGCAAGCCCATCTCGGAACCGGAGGCCGACTAATGCGCCAACGCCATCGGCGACGCCGTCCTCGTTAGCCATCTGGTCAATAAGGCCGGATTCACGCGCAAGACGGCCCGCACCGGGGCGGTAACCCTGATCCAGCGGTTCGGCTCGGCGGTCAACCTCAACATCTTATGTGGAACGCCACTTCCACATGCTGTTCCTCGCTGGGGTGTATATCGGCCAACCCGATGGGTGAGCCGAAACCGAAGTGACCCGATGTCACTTCGCAGTTCGACGAACGCCCAGCCAGG
>JAJDOJ010000089.1 GCA_022340215.1 Gammaproteobacteria bacterium | reverse complement strand
CAGCTAGGCGATTTCTTGAATTAATACTCATGATCAGGATATTGCTCTGGATTCTCTCCTATTTTTTCGACGACCCTTGGATAACTTACGCCAGCCTCTTTTTGTTTTATCTTCTTTCTTGATTTAGTGATTCTGAAATACCAACTATCTCCATAGTCGAATAAGTAAAAAAGCTTTTTGTTTTTTGGCAAAGGAAACAAGTCGCCTACTGAATGTTCCCACAATCCTTGATTTTCATTATCAAATCTTCTTTTCTCGGAGCTATGAAATGAGTTCGCAATAAAAAATTCATACAGGTGATCGTTCTCGAAATTTACAGCATCTTGTATACAAAGATGCAAAGCCTCCAAATCAGAGTCAGATTCAATTTCAATCATCCTGTACCAATCCTCTGACGCCTTATCAAAACTCCCAAACACGCTTTCTAGCTTCAACGTAATTATCATTTTCTTGAGATCCTAGTGGCGCGATAAAGTCACGGGCAAGCTGGCGCCTACTGCGCCCGCAAGATGGCTTAGCATTGCTACGAGCTCGATGCGCAGTAGACGGTCAGCTTTACCCGCGTGTCAAGCCATTGCCTGATTGAAACTCACGACCTTAACGTTAAGCTGTTCTTTTACAACATGCTGCTCGGAAAGATATGCATCAAGTGCATCTAGAGTGTTTGCATGGAAGTCCCTCTCACCACGCTCTGTGCAAACCTCTGCTTGTACATTCTCAACGATATACAGTTTTTTGTTTAGCCAATGTTGGCGCTTAACGTTCTTTATAGTGCGTACACGGCGATGATTGTGAGATTGATGTCTTCCCGAAACATACATATTACGTGGATCAATCTACCATCTCTTGTTGGCCCCTCAATACGGTACCTCGTTCCTCTTTCGTCACGCGTCATTTTCTTGTCAATTTTGCCCTTTAGGATCGCGTTTTCCATGTCTTTTCTTTCAAGATCATCGTCCAACATCTCGTCTTCAGTATGGGACGAATTAAAATATATCTCGATCGATTATTCTTTGTCATATTTTCTTGATGTCAGACATTACCTGTCGTAGACGATAATTCGGGAGTATAGACGGCATCGTTCGCGCCAAGCGGACGGGGCGGCTCCCCGTGGTGCTGGAACCGGGTGAGGTGCGGGCGATAGGGCCCTGCTCAGCGCGGCAGGTCGCTGGATCCCATCAGGTATTCGTCGACGGCTCGGGCGCATTGGCGGCCCTCGCGGATTGCCCAGACGACCAGGCTCTGGCCCCGGCGCATGTCGCCCGCCGAGAATACCTTGTCGATCGAGCTACGGTAGGCACCCGGCCCCTCGGTGTCCCCCTGGACATTGCCACGGGGATCCAGTCCGACGCCGATCTCCTCCAGCATCCCCTCGTGCACCGGATGGACGAATCCCATCGCGAGCAGCACGAGGTCGGCCTTGAGTTCGAATTCGCTCCCTTCGACCTCGCTCATGCGCCACGCGCCGGTCTCGTCCTTTTCCCATGAGACCTCGGCGCCGTGCAGGGTGGCGACGCTGCCCTGCCCGTCACCCGTGAGGCGACGCGTGATCACCGACCACCTGCGTTCGCAGCCCTCGTCCTGGGAACTGGAAGTCCGCAGCTTGTTGGGCCAGTTTGGCCAGGTGAGCCCCTTGTCTTCCTTCTCCGGTGGCCTGGGGAGGATCTCGAGCTGGGTGACGGATAGTGCGCCCTGCCGGATCGACGTGCCGATGCAGTCCGAGCCGGTATCGCCACCGCCGATGACGACGACGTGCCTGTCCGCCGCCAGGATGGCCTCCGTTTCCGGGATCTCGACACCGGCAAGGCGGCGGTTCTGCTGTGCGAGGAACTCCATGGCGAAGTGGACGCCGCCGAGTTCCCTGCCCTCGACGGGAAGATCGCGCGGCTGTTCGGAGCCGCCGGTCAAGATCACGGCGTCAAAACGCTCCAGCAGCTTTTTCGCGGGCATGTCGACCCCGACATGGGTCTTGGGATGAAAATGCACGCCCTCGGCGCGCATCTGTCCGATTCGCCGGTCGATGAGCGCCTTATCCATCTTGAAGTCCGGAATACCGAAACGCAGCAGCCCCCCGATGCCTTCGTTCTTTTCATAGACCTCCACATGGTGGCCGGCTCTGGCCAGTTGCTGCGCACAGGCCAGGCCCGCGGGTCCCGAACCCGCAACGGCCACCTTACGACCGGTCCGATGCGGGGCGATCTCCGGTTCGATCCAGCCGTTTTCCCATCCCTTGTCGACGATCGAGCACTCAATTGTCTTGATGGTCACCGGCGAGTCGTCGATGTTCAGGGTACACGCAGCTTCGCAGGGGGCCGGGCAGATCCTTCCCGTGAATTCGGGGAAGTTGTTGGTCGAGTGCAGGACCTTGAGGGCCTGGCGCCATTCCTGCCGATATACCAGATCGTTCCAGTCGGGAATGATGTTGTTGACTGGACATCCCTGGTGGCAATACGGGATCCCGCAATCCATGCAACGGGCGCCCTGGCGGCTGACATCGTCGTCGGTCAGCGGGATGACAAACTCCTTGAAGTTCTGTATACGGTCCGACGGCGGGGCGTAGGTCCGCTCCTGGCGATCGTACTCCATGAATCCTGTCGGCTTGCCCATAAATCTAGTGGCCTCCCTGCATTTCTTCGGCGACGGATTCGTTCTCCCGTGCGGCCTTCATCTGCTCGAGGGCACGACGGTAGTCCACCGGGATCACCTTCACGAAACGGGGAAGGAAGGCCTCCCACTTTTCAAGGACCTCCCGGGCGCGGGTACTGTTTGTGTAGTGCAGATGCTGCTCCACCAGACGCCGAAGCCGGCTGGCATCGTGGCGGGTCATATCATGGCGAATATCCACCTTGCCGTGAGTCTCCTGGTCCCCGCCCTGATGATCGAGTTGCTCCAGGGCCTTGTCTTCCTCGGCGATCGGTTCCAGCTCGACCATAGCCAGGTTGCACCGTTGCTCGAAGCTGCCGGCCTCGTCGAGGACGTAGGCGATGCCCCCGCTCATACCGGCGGCGAAGTTGCGTCCGGTCGCCCCCAGCACCACGACGATCCCGCCGGTCATGTACTCACAACCGTGGTCACCGACGCCCTCGACGACCGCGATCGCACCGGAATTTCGCACCGCGAAACGCTCGCCCGCCACACCCCGGAAGTAGCACTCGCCGCTAATGGCGCCGTACAGGACGGTGTTGCCGACGATGATGTTCTCCTCAGGGACGATCCGGCTGACCGCCTGAGGATAGATCACGATGTGCCCCCCGGACAGTCCCTTGCCGACGTAGTCGTTGGCGTCGCCCTCGAGTTCGAGCGTGACCCCGGCGGCAAGCCAGGCGCCGAAGCTCTGTCCTGCGGTGCCGCGCATCTTGATGTGGATCGCGTCCTGCGGCAGGCCCTCATACCCGAAACGCCGGGCCACTTCCCCGGACAACATCGCGCCGACGGACCGGTTGCGATTGATCACCGGGGTCTCGATCCGCACCGGCTTGCCGCCGTCGAGAACGGACTGTGCCTGACGGATCAGTTCGTGGTCCAGGGCGCGCTCCAGCCCGTGGTCCTGTGTCTCGCAGTTGTAGACGGCAACCCCCGGCCCTGCCTCCGGGCGGCTCAGGATCCGGGAGAAGTCCAGGCCCCTGGCCTTCCAGTGGTCGATGGCGCGGCGCATGTCCAGACGATCGCTGCGGCCCACCATGTCGTCGAAGCGGCGGAACCCAAGCCGGGACATCCACTGGCGCACCTCCTCGGCGACGAAGAAGAAGTAGTTCACCACGTGATCGGGACTGCCGGTGAAGCGGCGCCGCAGTTCGGGGTCCTGCGTGGCGATACCCACGGGGCAGGTGTTCAGATGACACTTGCGCATCATGATGCAACCCGAGACGATCAGGGGTGCGGTCGCGAACCCGAACTCATCCGCCCCGAGCAGCGCGCCGATGACGACGTCGCGCCCGGTGCGCATCCCGCCGTCGACCTGGACCGCGATCCGTCCCCGCAGGCGATTGAGCACCAGGGTCTGATGCGTCTCGGCCAGTCCGATCTCCCAGGGAGATCCCGCGTGCTTGATCGAGGTCAGCGGGCTGGCGCCGGTACCGCCGTCGTAACCCGCGATGGTCACGTGGTCCGCATGCGCCTTGGACACCCCCGCGGCGACCGTGCCGACCCCGACCTCCGAGACCAGCTTGACGCTGATGCGCGCCCGGGGGTTGACGTTCTTGAGGTCGTGGATGAGCTGCGCCAGGTCCTCGATGGAATAGATGTCATGGTGCGGCGGCGGGGAGATCAGACCGACACCCGGGGTGGAGTGCCGCACGCGGGCGATGGTGCTGTCCACCTTGTGGCCCGGTAACTGACCCCCCTCGCCGGGCTTGGCGCCCTGGGCCATCTTGATCTGTATGTCGTCGGCATTGACCAGGTATTCGGTCGTCACCCCGAACCGGCCGGAGGCCACCTGCTTGATCGCCGAGCGCTTCGAGTCGCCGTTCTCCAGCGGTACGAATCGCTCCGGCTCCTCGCCACCCTCGCCGGTGTTGGACTTGCCGCCGATCCGGTTCATGGCAACGGCCAGCGTGGTATGCGCCTCGTAGGAGATGGAGCCAAACGACATCGCTCCGGTGGCGAATCGCTTCACGATCTCCGCCGCCGGCTCCACCTCCTCGAGCGGCACCGGTTCGGCGGCGGATTTCAACTCGAACAGGCCGCGCAGGGTCAGCAGGCGTTCGTTCTGATCGTTGACCCCGCTCGCGAAGGCCTGGTAGGTCTCGAAGTTGTTGGCGCGCGTTGCGTGCTGCAGTTTCGAGATCGACTCGGGGGTCCAGACGTGGTCCTCGCCGCGCAGGCGATAGGCGTAGTCGCCGCCGACGTCCAGGTGATCGCGATAGACGGGGGCATTACCGAAGGCGTCGCGATGCCAGCGTACCGCCTCCTCGGCCACCTCCCGCAGGCCCGCCCCCTCGATGGTCGTCGCGGTGCCGGTGAAGTAGCGCTCGACGAATTCGCTCGACAGCCCTACCGCGTCGAAGATCTGCGCCCCGCAGTAGGACTGGTAGGTCGAGATCCCCATCTTGGACATGATTTTCAGCACGCCCTTGTCCACGGCGCGGATGTAGCGGCGATGGATCTCCTCCTCGCCGAGGGTCTCGGGCAGGCCGTGACGTAACCGCGACAGCGTATCGAGCGCGAGGTAGGGGTTGATCGCCTCGGCGCCGTACCCGGCGAGCACGGCGAAGTGGTGCACCTCCCGCGCCGCCCCGGTCTCGACGACGAGACCCGCCGAGGTTCTTAGACCCGCACGCACCAGGTGGTGGTGTACCGCAGAGGTCGCCAGAAGCGCCGGTATGGCGACCCGGTCCGCGTCCATGCAGCGGTCGGAGAGGATGATGATGTTGTAACCCTCACCGACCACCTTCTCGGCACTCCAGCACAGGGCGTCCAGTGCCGCTTCCATCCCGCTCGCGCCCGCCTCGGCGGGGTAGCACATGTCCAGCGTAAAGGTACGGAATGCGCCCCCGGTGTAATCCTCGATATGGCGAATGCGGCCCAAGCTCGAATTGGTCAGGATCGGCTGCTGGACCTCCAGGCGCATGTGTGTCCCCGCCTCGTCGAGTCCGAGCAGGTTCGGTCTCGGGCCGATCAGAGACACCAGGGACATAACCAGTTCCTCGCGGATCGGGTCGATTGGCGGGTTGGTGACCTGTGCGAAATTCTGCTTGAAGTAGTTGAACAGCGGCTTGGCCAGATTGGACAGCACCGCGATCGGGTTGTCGGCGCCCATCGAGCCGATACCTTCTTGCCCGGCGACCGCCATCGGCATCATCAGGAGCTTGATGTCCTCCTGGGTGTAGCCGAAGGCCTGCTGCCGGTCCAGCAGCGTGCTCGAATCCGGGGCCATCGGCCCGACCTCCCGCGGGAGGCTGCGCACCTTGATCTGGGTCCGGTCCAGCCACTCCTGATACGGCTTGGCTGCTGCCAGTTCTTCTTTGATCTCGGCGTCGTCGATGATGCGGCCCTGCTCCAGGTCGATCAGGAACATCTTGCCGGGTTGCAGGCGCCACTTCTTGACGATGCGTTCCTCCGGGACGTCGAGTACGCCCATCTCGGAGGCCATCACCACCATATCGTCGTCGGTGATCAGATAACGAGCGGGACGCAGGCCGTTGCGGTCGAGGGTGGCACCGATCTGCCGCCCGTCCGTGAAGGCCACCGCCGCCGGGCCGTCCCAGGGTTCCATCAGGGCGGCGTGATATTCGTAGAAGGCCCTGCGACGATCGTCCATCAGCGGATTGTCGGCCCAAGCCTCGGGAATCAGCATCATCATCGAGTGGGCCAGCGAATAACCGCCATGAACCAGCAGTTCGAGGGCGTTGTCGAAACTGGCCGAGTCGGACTGTCCCTCGGCGATCAGGGGCCAGAGCTTGTCGAGGTCCTCCCCAAGCACGCTGGACGCCATCATGTGGCGGCGCGCGAGCATCCAGTTGACGTTGCCGCGCACGGTATTGATCTCTCCATTGTGGCAGATCATCCGGAACGGCTGCGCCAGTTCCCAGGTCGGGAAGGTGTTAGTGGAAAATCGCTGATGGACCAGCGCCAGGGCGCTGACCAGTCGCTCGTCTTTCAGATCCGGGTAGTAGCTGGCCAACTGATTCGCCAGAAACATCCCCTTGTAGAGCAGGGTTCGCGAGGACATTGAGGGGATGTAGAACTCCCCGCGACGTTGCAGACCCGAATCCCGCACCGCATTCTCGATCCGCTTGCGAATCACGAACAGCTTGCGCTCGAAGCTGTCCTGGTCGGGGCAGTTTTCGCCTCGGGCGACGAAAACCTGGGCAACGACCGGCTCCAGGGGCTTGACGCTTTCGCCAAGACAGGCGCTGTCGGTCGGGACCTGCCGCCACCCGAGAACGTCCTGCCCCTCTTCGCGCGCCATCGTCTCGACGAGCCCACGGCACTTCGCGGTCACTCCGTCGACCCGGGGCATGAAGATCATGCCGACGCCGTATTCCCCCGCGGCGGGGAGGGACACACCGAGCGCGGCGCATTCCACGCGGAGAAATGCATCCGGAATCTGGAGGAGGATACCCGCCCCGTCTCCGGCCAGCGGATCGGCGCCTACCGCCCCGCGGTGTGCCAGGTTCTCGAGTATCTTTAGGCCCTGCGCAACGATTTCGTGGCTCTGCCGTCCCTTGATGTTGGATACGAACCCGACGCCACAGGCATCGTGCTCGTTCTCCGGGTCGTACAGTCCCTGCCTTGGAGGCAACGTCCGCTGATTCATTGTATCACTCACCCTCTCGCCATCGATTTTCGGGGTTGCCGGAGTCGTTTGACACCTCCGGACGGGTAGAATTCTACGCGCAGCCAAAGCGCGCCCCCGTCCCTTTCGGGACGGTGGATGTCGGTTTCGCGTATCGACCTTCGTCCACCGGCACCGCGACCGCACCCTGCGTGCCGCGCGAATCTCCGAGGCCCGGGCCGTGTCAGGGCGCCTATCGGGGCTGAAAGGCCCGGGGCCTGGCACACTCCCGGAAGGCTGCTCCCGCCAGGGTCTCAGCACGCAGCGGCGGGAGAGTCGGATTGGTGGAACTCCTGAGTCCCGTGCCGGTCGCCGATGACGCCTGACCGATTGCGGGGTATCTCGCTTGCATAGGATAACTTAGCGCCAGTTTGCTGCAAAGCATCCCCACGGGAGGTAGGGTACAACGCTCGCTGCACTCAGGACCCGCCTCAGCCCCCGATATGGGACATCTCGACCCTGGACAAGGGCCTATCGGTTTGTTCGCCGCGGATCTCCGAGTAACGGTCAGTTCGCCGACTCCAGATTGCCCGCAGACAATCCAGGATCTCTGTGTCACTCCCCCCGCTTCTCAACATCGCGCGCAGGTCGTGTCCGCCGGTCGCGAACAGGCAGGTATAGAGCGAACCACTCGCCGAAAGTCTTGCGCGGCCGCAGCCGCCGCAGAACGGCTCGGTGACGGAAGCGATCACCCCGATCTCGCCCCCACCGTCGAGATAGCGCCAGCGCCGGGCAACCTCTCCCGGATAGTTGGGGTCCACCGGCCGCAGGGGAAACTCCTTGTGAATTCGCGCCACGATCTCCCGGGCCGGAACCACGTCGTCCATGCGCCAGCCGTTGGTGCATCCGACATCCATGAACTCGATGAAACGCACGATATGGGGTGTTTCCCGGAACTGCCTGGCCATGGGGACGATATCGCCCTCGTTGAGACCGGCCTTGACCACCATGTTGACCTTGACCGGGGACAGACCGGCGGCCGCCGCGTTGTCGATCGCGTCGAGCACTCGGCTGACCGGAAGACTGACGTCGTTGATCGCATGGAAGGTCTCGTCGTCCAGCGCGTCCAGGCTGACGTTGAGCCGCCGCAGGCCCGCATCGCGGAGCGTCCGTGCCTTTTCCCGGGTCAGCAGCGAGCCGTTGGTGGTCAGGCTGATATCGTCGATACCTTCGACCTTCGCCAGCATTGCCACGAGCCGCTCGACATCGCGACGCACCAGCGGCTCACCCCCGGTAATGCGGATCTTCCTCACACCGAGGGCGGCAAACAACCCCGCCACCCGCGCGACCTCCTCAAAACTCAGGAGATCCGAGCGCGGAATGAACCGGTAATGCGAGTGAAAGATATGCTTGGGCATGCAGTAGGTGCAACGGAAGTTGCACCGGTCCGTCACGGAGATGCGCAGATCGCGCAGCAACCGTCCGGATGCATCCTGCATCTCTGGTCGGGTTCCCGTCATCTGTGGTCGATCAGCATCCACGGGTAGACTTGACCCTCCATTCTAATCCCATTGCGGTCCCGACGATAGTTGGCCGACCCGGCCATCCTGATCGCGCGGATTCGCGTATAATTCCGGCTTTTCCCGTCAAGACCCCCGGATGGAACGCCCACACCCCGATCGATCCCGATGCGCCCCCGGCGCGCGATCCCTGCGCGCAGCTGCCACACTCGCCGAATTGTTGATGATTCCGGCCCTGCTCGCGATTCTGGCGATGGCCCCATCGGCCTGTGTGCAGGCCGCCTGCGAAGATCCGCCGGCCCGGGGCGTCCTCTGGCTGGACTGCGACCTCTCCGGCGCCGACCTTAACAAGGTGGATCTGCGCAGCGCCACACTCGTCCGCAGCCGTTTCGAAGGCGCCATCCTGACGGGCGCCAAGATGGACGGCGCCGATCTCGGGTTCGCGAACCTTTCTGGCGCGGACCTCTCCGGGGCCCGTCTGAAGCGGACCAATTTCACCAACGCCGATCTCGGCGGCGCCCTGCTGGTCGACAGTCTGCTGGACTCCGCCAAGTTCGGACGCGCCACCCTGGCAAAGGCCGATCTGTCCGGCGCACGCATGCCGGAAGCCACCCTCTACCAGGCCAATTTGAAGGGCGCGACGCTGAAGGGCACAAACCTCCAGGGTGCCAATCTGGAACAGGCGTCGCTGGAGGAAATCGATGGCAGCGGGGCCGACCTTTCCGACGCGAATCTCACCAGCGCCTCGCTGGAGGATGCGAACCTGAGCGGCGCGAACCTTGCCGGTGCGAACCTGCAACGCGCCAACCTGCAGTACGCGGATTTCAGTGGCGCCGACCTCAGCCGGGCCAGGCTCGAGGAGGCCGTGATCCTCGACGCCAACTTCGAAGACGCCCGGCTCGACAAGACCATGTGGGTCGACCGCCGCCGTTGCCGGGCGGATTCCGTGGGTGAATGCCGTTAGAGCAAGGGTTGCGGCGCGATCCGTTGGCCAGCCGGGAAAAGATGGGGAATCGCGGCGGTGGCAGGTGCCGTAACGGGGTTGCTATACTCGCTCGCCCTGCCCTCGTAGCTCAGCAGGATAGAGCAATCGCCTCCTAAGCGATAGGTCACAGGTTCGAATCCTGTCGAGGGCGCCACACACCCTTCCGAGCACGTCACAGGGTCAACGGGATAATTGCCCGAAAGCTTACCCGGCACCTGCCCGGGCGGCGAAACGGGTTGGCGTGGCAGGCGCAAGGGAATGGTCGAATCATGTTCCGCTCAATACTCGACGCACTCCCTCCTCTCGTTGCGATCGCGAAATATCCCGGGTGTGCCGCCATACAAGCGTATAATCATGAGTTTCTACCAATCAGCGCCCCAGAGGGGGTGGTTTGATGGAGTCCCCGAGGGGGCCAGTTGTCGCTAAAGGCCCTGTAACCGCGTCTGCTCCTGGCGCATCTCCCCAGCCTCCTGGTTACGGATGTAAGCACGGATGACCTGCCCATCCAGACCCTGCCTGCTCACACAGCAACCTCGGACCCAAATGGACAGCTTGCCCGTTTCCTGCCGCGGGTAAAGACCGGTATTCCATGAACTTCTTTATCAACCGCCCTGTATTTGCCGCTGCCATCGCCTTGATGATGATCCTGGCCGGGCTTGTCAGTATGTTCGTGCTGCCTATTGCGCAGTACCCGCCGCTGGTGCCCTCCCAGATCCAGGTCTCCACGCAGTATATCGGTGCCAGTTCCGACGTGGTGGCCAATACCGTCACCACGCCGTTGGAAGAACAGCTCAACGGGGCAGAGGGCATGGTCTATATGTCCTCCAACAGCACCAACAACGGCAATTCGCTCATTACCATGACCTTCGAGGTGGGCTATGACCAGTCCATCGCCCAGATGGAAGCGTTGACCCGCAGTAACCAGGCCCTGTCCCAGTTGCCGCCCGAGGTGAACCAGGTCGGGCTGACGATCGAAAAGCACTCCAGCAATATCGTGCTGATCGTTAACCTGACGTCCCCCAACGGCACATTCGACCAGGCCTTTCTGCAGAATTATGCGGACATCCATATCACTGATCGCCTCGCTCGTATCGACGGGGTAGCCTCGATCAACAATTTCGGTCTGCGTAAGTACGCCATGCGCATCTGGCTGGATCCGGACAGGCTGGCCAATATGGGCATGACGGCGATGGACGTGGAGAACGCCGTCGAAGAACAGAACAACCAGGTCGCGGCGGGCAAGCTGGGTGCCCCGCCGGCGCCTGATGGCCAGGCATTCGCCTTTCAGCTGAACGCCCTGGGTCGCCTCGAGAGCGTGCAGCAGTTCGAGGAGATCGTTATTCGCGCCAATCCAGACGGCACCGTGGTACGGATCAAGGATGTGGGGCGAGTGGAACTGGGTGCGGAAGACTACTCCTGGTCCACCAGCCTCAACAACAAGCCCACCGCCGCCATTGCCGTCTACCAGCTGGCCAACGCGAATTCGATCAGGATCGCCAAAGCGGTGCGCGAGGTGATGACCGACCTGGCGGTGCATTTCCCGGACGATCTGGAATGGAGCGTGCACTATGACACGACCCGCTTCATTGAGGAATCCACCCGCGAAGTCATTATTACGCTGGTGGAGGCCATCCTGCTGGTCATGCTGGTGGTGTTCGTGTTCCTGCAGAACTTCCGCAGTACCCTGATTCCGACGATCGCCATCCCGGTTTCGCTGATCGGCACCTTCGTCTTCATGCTGGCCTTCGACTTTTCTATCAACACCCTCAGCCTGCTGGGTCTGGTGGTCGCCGTGGCGCTGGTCGTCGACGATGCCATCGTGGTGGTGGAAAACGTCAACCGTCACCTGGAAGCCGGTGCCACCGATATGAAGAAGATTACCGAGCAGGCCATGTCGGAGGTGCGTGGGCCGGTCATCGCCACCACCATCGTGCTGATGGCGGTATTCGTCCCGGTAGCGTTCATCCCGGGCATGACGGGTCAGCTCTACAACCAGTTCGCCCTGACGATTGCCATTGCGGTCGGCCTGTCGGGTTTCAATTCCCTGACGCTGAGCCCGGCGCTCGCGGCGGTCCTGCTGCGCCCGGAGACTGGTGAAAAGAATCGCTTCTTTCGCGCATTCAACACCGCCTTTGACCGGCTCTCCAATGGTTACGCCAACGCGGTGAAGACCCTCTCCGGGGTCTGGGTGCCGGTAGGAATCGTCTTTGCCGGCCTGTGTGTCCTGGCCCTGGTCCTGTTCCTGTCGACGCCCTCCGCCTTCGTGCCGGACGAAGACCAGGGTTATGTGATGGTGTTAACCAAGTTACCGTCCGGGGCGGGCATACAGCGCACTGAGCAGGTGGTGAATCGGATCAACCAGATCGCGATGAGCTCGCCGGGCGTTGCCGACGTCATTTCCGTACCGGGTTACAACCTCATCGATGCGGTTCAGGACATGAGCGCAGCCTTCAGTTTCGTCGTGTTCAAACCCTATGCCGAGCGCAAGAGCCCTGAAACCCAGCTCGAGGGCATCATTGGTCACATTCAGTCCCGGGTGGCCGGGATCCCGGAAGCCGTCATCCTGGTGGCCAACGCGCCACCGATTCCCGGCCTGGGTTCCACCGGCGGTTTCAACTTCGAGATCCAGGACCTCAACAGTCTAGGCGTGGATGCGTTGGCCAAGGTGCTGCAAAATTTTCTCGTCGAGGCGCGAAAACGGCCGGAACTTGCCAAAGTTTATTCGACCTTCGACCCGGATGTGCCGCAGCGTTACCTGGAGGTCGACCGGGTGAAGGCCAAGACCCGTGGTGTTTCGCTGGACAATATTTTCAATACACTGCAGATCAACCTGGGGTCGCTGTACGTCAACCAGTATAACCAGTACGGACGGGTGTACCGGGTCTATCTTCAGGCCGAAAAGGATGCACGCTTCCAGGATGATGACATCACTCGGCTCATGGTGCGGAACAACGAAGGAAAGATGATCCCGCTGAGCGCGTTTGTCAGCATCCGGCCCATTACAGGGGCGTACAACATCCCACACTACAACGAATACAGCTCGGCCCAGGTCAACGGCGGCGCCGCGCCGGGTTACAGCTCCGGGCAGGCCAATGCCGCCATGGAGGAACTCGCCGATACGGTCCTGCCGGAGGGTTTTGGTTATGAATGGACCAACCTGGTCTATCAGCAGAAGGAGGCCGGCAACCTGGCGCCGGTGGTGTTCGCCATGTCGCTGATCTTCGTGTTTCTGGTGCTGGCCGCGCAATACGAGAGCTGGTCCATGCCCGTCATGATTCTGCTGGCCATTCCGCTGGGGCTTTTGGGAGCGATCGGATTCCTGGTGCTGCGGAACATGGATCTAGACGTTTACGGCCAGATCGGCCTGGTTATGCTGATCGGCCTGGTGGCGAAGAACTCTATCCTCATCGTGCAATTCGCCAAGGACCTGCACGAGCAGGGCGCGGGCATCGTCGACGCCGCGATGGAGGCGGCACGCATCCGCTTGCGGCCGATCCTGATGACTGCGTTCGCTTTTATCCTCGGCCTCATGCCACTGGTGCTGGCGAGCGGTGCGGGCGCCAATGCGCGCCGTTCTCTGGGTACCGCCGTAGTGGGCGGACTCACGCTGGCCACCGTTCTTATCCTGTTCGTGCCGATCTTCTATGTGGTGATAGAGCGCATGCGCGAACGCAAGACAGGGCGTCCGGCAAATACCTCCAGCGCAGAACCACAGGATCAGCAAGCCTGAAACAGGCCACTACCATGCATACAACAGTGCACAATCGATACTTGATCAAAGCAACGGTTCTTATCGCAGCGTGCAGCCTATTGCTGGGATTGGCGGGCTGTGAGAAATCCGAACAGAAACCCCAGATGCCCTCACCCGGCGTGGTTGTTTCCGAAGTTAAACACGAAACCGTACCCATCGTTATGGAGGTGGCGGGTACTGTTCAGCCGATGAAGACCGTAAAGATTGTGCCGCGCGTGTCGGGCTACATCTTCGAGCGCAACTTCACCGAAGGCACCAACGTCACTGAAGGTGACCCGCTATACCTGATCGATCCCCGTCCTTACCAGGCAAAACTCGAGTCGCTTCAGGCGCAACTCGCGCGGGATCAGGCGAGTCTTAAGTTGTGGGCCAGTGAAGCGGCGCGTTACAAACGGCTCGCCAGCAAGGGCGCCGGTTCGGTGGAAGACAAGGAAAAGGCTGTTGCCAGAGAGGCGGAGGCGCAGGCATCGATCGATAAGGACAAGGCGGATATCGAAAACGTCAAGCTCGACCTGAGCTTCACGATGATCGCCGCGCCGTTCAGCGGCCGCATTCAGGATACGCTGGCGCACGTCGGCGACCTGGTGCACGAACAGGAAACCGAGTTGACGACGGTGATTCAGATCGACCCGGTTTATGTCGTCTCCAACATCAGCCGCGAGCAGGTTTACCGGGTACAGAAACTGCAGGAACAGGGGTTGGCACCAACCGCGCAGAATGAATTTACCGCTGAGCTGGTCATGCCGGACGGCAATATCTATCCCCAGCAAGGTGACTTGAATTACATCAGCGGCCTGATTGACTCGTCAACCGATACACTGACAGTACGCTTTGAATTTCCAAACCCGAAACAGGGTGACCAGCGGTCACTCATACCGGGACAATACATACCGCTACGGATGATCGTTGGACACCAGCCCGACGCGCTCCTGATTCCCGAAAAGGCCTTGCTTCAGACCCAGGAGGGTACCCACGTCCTTATCGTTGGCAAAGACAACAAGGTCGAGAAACGCATGGTGACGACAGGCGCATCCCACAAACAGCAATGGATCGTCACGAAGGGCCTGAAAAAGGGCGAGCGCGTCATCTCTGAAGGCCTGCAAAAGGTTCGCCCGGGTATGGAAGTCAAGGTTACGGACGCTGCGGTTGACAAACCGGCATCCTGAAACTTAAACGCGAAAATCGCATCCGACCAGGGGCGATGACCTGCGCCTTTACTGAAAAGCGGGACAATCCCATGGAGTTCACTCTTGATTTTGTCCATTTGTTTGCTGTCGGGCTGTTTTATACTGGCCCGCTCTTGCTTGCGCTGTTACTGATCATTGTCATCCTGGGACACTTTATCGGGAAGATAGAAGGCTGGTCGAAACTGGACGCCTTGTATCATTCCTTCATCACTGCAACGACAGTCGGCTATGGGGATATACATCCCAGTCAAAAGCTGTCAAAGATTCTCGCGGTTATCATTGCATTCATCGGAATTGTTTTCACCGGGATCGTGGTTGCAGTTGCGATTCACTCAGCCACCCTCGCGTTCGAGAACACACACGATGCGGCGAAGATTGCTGAAGAAGCGAAGGAATGACGGCCCTCCGATCGGCGCTGAACCGGGTGGTTGTTTCCGGCTGCGTGGCTAGCGTGGTCACTTGACCGAATAGACTTCAGGATTCATATCGCTTCCTAATCCACAGGATGGTGGTAACTGTTCGATAGGTTGGAGGAGGCTCCACGATGTGGGAATCGAAGCCGCGATGCCGGCGCGCGACTCAATGATTGCAAATGAGCCAACGATGCTTAATCATATTGCCGGAGGTTGGGTTCGCCCGACAAAGCGTACGCGGACGGACAACGGCGGAGGCATGGGATCATGTCAGGTTGCGCTGCGCTGACCCGTATGTGGTTTATCTCGTTTTGTAAGGACTCGAATTGCGTGAGATCAGAAGCAGGACTCTGCGTCCGTATATCCGTGTTCTGTATGGTCGATTGATAGCGACCTGGCCTTGATGAAGTCCGGGCGCATCGTCCTTATCGACCTAACGGCATTATCAAACCGTAGGAGATCACACCACATAACCCACAGGGGGTTTGTCATGCCTTCAATGGAAGAGATCGAGATGGATAAACGCCGCAAGGCGCTTGACAAAGATGTCATATCGCTGGTTGATAAATATCTCAGTGAGATGGAATGGTCCATCCCCGATGCTGATGAAACAAAGGCGCAGCAGATCATCCTGGATGAGATCAGACAGGCGATCAACCGGATAGAAAGCCAGCCCTGAACTACGAACGAGCTTTCCTTGGAACAGTCTTTCCTTGGAACAGTAGAGTGTTCTACGCGGAAATCTGACTACATGGAGCCCATCACTGCGAAACTTTGGCTCGGCTAAGTGTCTGGCACATGGCCTTTTATTTCCAGAACGAGGAAAGGGGAAGAGGTTTGTTCCAGGGTAACGACAGGGCGCTCGGCTTGGGCAGGATTTTCTCGGCCCTGGCGCGAATTCGGTGGATCAGATTTCCGGGGCTGCGAACATGACGCTTATCGATCACTATTTCGCCATGGCGCGAGCATTCTTCGCGCATCTCGGAGCCGATGCCACCAGCACGCTGGATCACTACGGTGCGTTGGCGGAACCGGTACTGGATCAATATGGTTATATGGCGGTGTTCGGGGCCGTGCTGGTAGAAGGTTTCGGGATACCCGCCCCAGGTCAGACCATGCTCATGGCCGGGGCGATCCTGGCGGCGCGCGGGGGGATGTCCATTGGGCTGGTGCTGGGACTGTCTCTCCTGGCAGCGGTGCTCGGTAATACCCTGGGCTACCTGCTGGGGCGCTGGGGTGGTCGCCTGATTTTGGGAAAAGCGGGTGTCAGCGAGGCACGAATGCAGCGGGTGGAAAGCCTTTTCAATCGCTATGGCGGTGGTCTTGTATTTGGTGGCCGGTTTTTCGACGGTCTGCGCCAGCTTAGCGGCATCGTGGCGGGCACCCTCGAAATGCCGTGGTGGAAGTTTTCTATTTTTAATGTACTGGGGGCAGTGGCCTGGGTCGCGCTCTGGGGGTTGGGCGCATATTTTCTCGACAAGGACATCAAGGGCGTGTTCTCGGTGTTTCACAGTCTCGAGCCTTATCTGATCGTTATCAGCCTGCTCGCGGTGGTGGTTCTGGTGCTTTATCTGCGGCGTGGCCGAATGCGGATTGACAATTGACGCCAGGAACAGCGGGACCATATCCGCGCAGCGATAGAAAAACCGGGCGACAAACCAAGAACCCGATCAACCCCCGGAGATTGCGCCGCGCCGGGTCGTGCCGTTCGAAGCTCCGATAGGGAAGGGTTTACTCAGGCTGATGGCGCCGGCGGCGGTATACGCCAAGACCCGTCCCGGCGGTTCTTGCTCCAGGGGCGCCGACGCTTGAGACTGAGCCACCCCAGGACCGACACTGGCTCCGAACCCGCAGAAATCGGTCTGGAGGGAGCGAGTTTGGGCCCGGATGCTCCCCGCCAGCGGGACGGACCCGTTGCGGCGCGAACTCCGGTTTGGGGCGAACGTATACAATCCATTGAAAAATGGGTGTTTCAGATTGTGCGTCGATGTAAGGCATGGCTGTGCCTCAGGGTCGGTCGTTGTCAGGGAAACATCTACTCAATTTGCTGTTTGTCGTTTAAAATTTCGCTGGGCAAACAATTCAGGAGAACGACACTTATGAACTCATCGAAATACTTCGTACTGCTTCTGGGCGCGATCATGGCATTCGCGCCGGTGCAGACGGTCCTGGCCAAGAGGGGCGAAATCGGCGTTCTGAAATGCAAGACGGTACCCGGAACGCGGCACAATCTGTATATACGCAGCACCACGGACATCGTTTGTGACTTCGATCGCAAGGGTGGTGGCGTCGAGAAGTACAAAGGAGAGGCCGGCATCGCGCTCGGGTTGACTCTGACCTTTAAACAAAAGGAAGAGAAGTTCTACTACACGGTCCTGTCCGCCACCACGGACGTCAAGTCGGGCGCGCTCGCGGGCAAGTACGTCGGCGGTGCGCTCAGTGGTTCAATTTACAAGGGTGGTGGTGTGGAGGTTCTCATCGGCGGTGGCGAAAACAACTTCACGTTACAGCCATTGGTCGGGGAGACCGAGGAAGGCTATGGTATATCCGGGGGGCTCGGCTTCCTGTACATCGAGCCCAATTAAGGGAAAGGCGGCTACTTAGGCGATTTCTGTCAAATGACATACCATCCTGCTTGTCTTTGTCGTCCGTCCTCTGTGTTGCGACAACAGTGACATCGTTCGACGATGCGCCTGTGATCGCGCCTTGATAACGAACGAAAATCTGGCGCAATCTGGTATGCCATTTTCCGGCAATCGCCTAAGGGGAACTACGCAGGAATTGAGGCTGTCCCGGGGTATTCGGTACGAGGGCGTCTGCAGCATGAATGCTGCAGTACGCCCCTGAAGGTATGGATTCGCCGCATACCTCGAATCGAATCACCCGGGGCAGATTCGCCAGACACCGGACCATCCCAATGATGGGCATGGACTATGCCCGGTGGACGAATGGTGTTGTGTGTCTGACGGCGATCCGATTCAAACATTCTTCGCCACACCTTTCCAAAATCATCGGGCCAATCACCACCTTAAGTTGTGACCGACTTGAGGAGATGTGCGTCATATGATGTACCATCCGCTTGCGACCTTTAGGTTGCGATAACCGTTCCCTCGTTCGGGCCTGTGACGGTTGTCGTGCCTTGATGATCAACGAAAAGCCACTGCGATCTGGTATGGCGTTTTCCGGATCGCCTAAGGAACCTCTGAGCAAATGGCTGCGCCAGCGAATGCTGCGTTGCGTGGAACTGGCTTCCTCGCCTATCTGCTTGATATACCTGTCCGTGACGGGTATATGTCCAGGCCGATGCGCTCCGTGCGCCTTTCGCCGCATCCGTTTCTCTCAATTGTTCAGGGGTTTCCTAAGTGATGACCAGCACCGCCAATTTCATGAAAACCCTATTCGCATTAGGCGTACTGACGACCTTGCTTGTTTCCGGCTGCGCCGGCATACGGGGAAAGGAATCCCCCAAGGAAGTCGTCATAACGCCATCGTCGGTAGATTCGAATTTACGGGTCATTCAGTCCATCGAACCCCATCTGGACGAGCTTGACGCCGAGTTTCGCGCCTTTCCTCACCCAAGCAAGCAGGGCCGCGATTACTTTGATGCCGAGGAAATCGACGCGATGGAAGGTCTGCTGTTTCGCTTTCTGGCGAGTCAGACGACTCTCTGGGATCTCGTTGATTCATACGGCGGGCTGGATGCTAAATTCCCGGACGACGTAACGGATACGAAAGCACAGGTGCTTGCCATTACAGCGACGCTATTGATCGCTAGCCACACGGCATTTGTCGTTGAGCAGTTTGCCGAAGAACCGGTCGCTATCAAGCTGATGAATGAGCCCTTTTTCCGGTCGGAGATTCCTTTCGGGACCTATGATCGTATGCGGGCAAACATGACAGCCCCTGGCTTGCTTGATGCCGTGGCGGACGCCAAGAACCTGTACGCCAAGGAGCTGGCCGATCCGCAATCGGCACTTGCCGCGCTGGCCAGGTCAGACACCGCGTATTCGGACCTTATCGGACAGATTCCGGCGTTGCATGATGAAGCGCAGCGACGCCTGCAGCAGGTTGCCAGGCATTATCCGTCGCACGCCGCAGCCGAAGCCCTGGCCAAGGAGGATATCAGGGGACAACACAAGGTACTGTACGCGATTCGGGCGTCTTTGTTTAAAGATGTCAGTCGCTTGAAGAACCCCTCCGCGCACGTCCTGGTATTTAACGACGCGCAGAAACGCGAGATATTCAGCCTGCTGGAACCTGGAGATCTGGTCCTTACATACACCGCGGGTTACATGAGTGACATCTTCATACCCGGAGCGTTTAAACACGGTATCACGTACATAGGCGCACAAGACGATCGGGAATCGCTCGGCCTGTCTGCGGATGTATTGCCCCCCGACGATCGCTTCGATGTTCAGGAGCTGGCTGCGAATCTGCAGGAATCTTCCCTGCCTGACGGAACTCAGGCAGACATGATTGAGGCCGTGGCTGAAGGCGTGATTTTCAATGACCTTGAGCACATTATGGATACGCACATCAACCGCATGCTGGTACTGCGGCCGCGACTGAGTGATGCCGAACGAGCGGCCTTTCTGGTAGAGGTGTACTCGTACCTGGGAGACGGCTACGATTTTCGCTTCGACTTCGCCGATGCATCAAAGCAGGTTTGCACTGAAGTCATTTACCGCGCGATCGATGGCAAGGGCTCGATCGAATTTCCACTGACGGAGCGCGGGGGTCATGAAACCTTGAGCGCCGACGACATCGCGAATTATCACCTGAATTCGGAAGCGTTCGATTTTGTACTACTTGTCGAGCCGGACCCTGACAGCAAAACCAACGAAGCACTGGTTCTCGTCGGCCCGGAAGGTGAAGATCGAATGAAAGCACTCATGAAGGCAGCGAAATAGCGGTTGCCAGGGTCCCCGGTTGCTCGGAGGTCATGCGCGTCAGCGCGACGCACCCTCTAGCGTCCGCACCGCGTCCGCGATGTCCCGACTCAGGCGAGCGATCGCGCGGCTGTGCGCAGCGGCCAGCCCTTCGTAGCCTTCCTGCTGCACTTTCTCCTGCACGCTCGTACGCCCTGTCATGGAGTTGTCGTCCTTGTTTCGGCTCACGGTCCAAACCGCATCCAGCCTAGCGGACTCCCCCTGCGCCGATTCGAAGCGCTGCACCTCGATGGAGGCGCGATAGGCCGCGTCCCCGCTCAAGACCTGGAGAGATTGGGTCACCTTCCCGGTACCCAGCATCGCGACGAGGTTCTCGGCGACCACGCGCGAGATTTCGTCCTTCAGGGGCGACACCCAACGGTTGAACTCCTCGAGCCGCACCTGATTCGCGCCGATTGAGACGACCATCTCGGGACGATCGACCGCGGCCGGCACGGAGACCGGGCCTACGGACACGGACAGCTGGGATTCAGGTTCGGCGGCTGAAGTCGTGGCGCTCAGGGTATAGAAGCGCGACACCGGCGACGCACATCCCCCGACGAGGATCGCGACTAACGCAGAAACAAGGAGAGTAGCGGGTCGTCTCATCAGGGCTTCTCCGCGGATTTACCCCGAAGCAGCGCATCGGGGTGGAGTTCGAGATAGTCGCTGAGCACTCGCACCGAGCGCGCGGCGCGTGCCACCTCCTGCAGGGCGTCGCGCAGCTCGAGCTGACCCGGGGCATCCTTGCCGAGCAGGGTCGCGTCCGTGTTCTTGAGCACGCGGTCGGTGGTTGCAAGCACGCGGCGGAGTTCGACGATTGACGACTTCAACTCCGGGGTGATACCTGCGTCAATATGCTCGATCGCCTTGTTGAGCGTCTCGAGGGTCTTCTTGGTGTCGTTGCCGATCGCCTCGTAGGGGATCTTGTCCAGCTTGTCGAGGATTCCGGTGACCTTGGCCTCCAGGTCCGGCAGGGTGCTCGGTACCGTTGGAACCACCGGGATCTCCTTGTTCCAGTCGATCTCTGCCTTGGGAGCGTCCGGAAAGAAATCCAGGGCCACGTACCGCTGTCCGGTGATCAGGCTTCCGGTGCGGAGTTGGGCGCGCAGCCCCCATTCCTCGACCAACCGCTCAAAGAAGGCGTTCGCTTGTTGCTTGCTGCGAACGATATCCTCGCCGGTCGCCGTCTGCTGTGCGTTCAGGCGTGCGACGACGCGCTCCGGATAGGCAACAACCTCCACCCGCGCGCGCGGGTTTAATGTCTCCGGGTCCAGGTCGATCCCCACCTCGGTGATCTCGCCTGCCGGGATTCCGAGGAGCGTAACCGGGGCGCCCGCGGATAGCCCGCGGATCGACTCGCTGAAGTAGACCACGTAGTGTCTTGCAATCGTTTCTGGCTGCTTCATGGCGGTGGTCCGGTCGCCGTACAGGGTGAAGCTACTGTCCGCGGCGGCGGGCTCGCCTGAGGCAGCGAAGGTCGGCGTCTCGAACGCGACGCCACCGATGAGCAGCGCCACCAGCGATTGCGTGCGCACGTCCAGGCCGTCCGCGCCCAGAGAGACGTCGAGTCCGCTGGCGTTCCAGAAGCGAGTCTCCTGGGTGACGAACTGGTCATAGGGCGCGTTGACGAAGGCCTTGATCGTGACATCCTTTCCATCTGCAGCGAGATCGTAGGCCATTACTTGACCCACGCGGATACGGCGAAAATAGATCGGCGAGCCGATCCCCAGGGAGCCCATATCGCTGGCCTTAAGCACAAACTGCCGGCCCGGCTGATCGATGGTGATGACCGACGCCACCTTGAGCCCGGTAAACCTGCGCTGTCTCTTTTTCGAGCTACCCTTTTCGAAGCCGATATAGTTGCCGGAGAGCAGGGTTCCCAGACCCGAGACCCCGCTCAGGGTGATGCGCGGTTCGACAATCCAGAACTTGGCGTCCTCGACCATGAGTCCTTCCGCGTCCTTGTCGATCTGGGCGGTCACCCTGACCTTATCGTAATCCTCGTCCAGCTTAACCGCCGTCACCTGACCGATCTTCACGTCCTTGTACTTGATGAAGGTCTTTCCCGCCTCGACGCCCTCAGCCGCTTTGAAGACGATGGAAATCGTCGGCCCTTCGTTCAGGATGCGGTTGACCGCGATTCCGATCGCCACGACTGCGGCGACCAGCGGAATGAGCCAGATGACCGAGATCCGCACGCGCCTTCTCGGCGTCAGGGTTGCCCGGGGAAGGGTCTCGTGGTCGACGGGTTCAGGCATTTCGGAACTCCTTATCGACACCCGCGTCCCAGATCAGGCGGGGATCGAAGGTGCTTGCCGCGATCATCGTGAGCACGACCACCGCCGCGAAAAACGCCACCCCGGGGCCAGGCTGTATCGACATGAGGGGCTTTAGCTGCACCAGCGCGACGGTAAAGGTATCGACGAACACGTCCAGCATCGACCAGCGGCCGATGATCTCGACCATGCGATAGAGCCGGGTCCGCTCCCGGTTGCTCCGAATCGAGCCACGCTGCACCGTGATCAGCAGATAGCTGAGAGCGACCAGCTTGCCGAGCGGGACCATCACACTCGCGATCAGCACGATGAGGGCCAGCGGCCAGGACCCCGTGGTGTAGAGAAACACCACCCCGCCCATGATGGTGTCGTATTCGGTGGACCCGAGCGTGGTCGTGCCGAGCACCGGCAGGAGATTGGCGGGAATATAGCAGATCGCCGCGGCGGTGACGAGCGCCCAGGTGGTCTGGATGGACCGGGGGCGGCGCCATTCGAGCGCCATTCCGCAACGCGGACAATAGCCAGGTTCCGCCGCACTGGCCGGTTGCGACAGGAGACCGCAGGTCTCGCAGTTTACCAGTCCGGCCTGAGCCGCAGTCAGCGGGGATGTCCTCATGGTGTCGAGCCGGAGGACGGGGGCTCAGGTGTCGAAGTTTCAGGTGCCGGGAGCGGCGACTCCCCGTCGGCCCACTCGAGCCGCGCCCAGATTTCCTCCGGATTCAGGCTGACCGAAATGGCAGGAAAGAGCAGTATCAGGATGCCGACCGCGTACATGCCGATGTCAGGCTCCACCCGGGCCAGGTCCGCAATCTTGACGAGCGCGACCAGTATGCCGAGCATCATCACATCGACCATCGCCCATGGCTGCATCGCATCGGCCCAGCGCAGCATGTCACCGACCCACTGCGGTGCCGGCGGTCTCTTTGCCGCGAGGAGAACGATCAGCATGAACAGGATATAGCCAGCCGGGGCGATCAGCGCACAGAAGGCCACGGTCACGGCCGTTACCTCTTGGCCCTGGAGCCACATCTGGTAGGCGCCACCGCCGATGGTGGTGATTGCCTGGCGCCCCGCGACCGACAGCCCCATCAGCGGCATCGTATTGGCGACGATCAGGACCAGTAAGGCGGTGAGGGTGAGCGCGAGTGGAAGATCGCTCGGGGCGGAGCTCCGCGTCGCAAGCATCCGACCACAACGCGCGCACCGAGCCTTGCCCCCCGGGGGGAGTTCCGGAATGACCTGTAGCAGGTCGCAATCCGGACAGGCGCGGGCCGCGGGGTCCCCCTCTGGAGCGATCGGATCATCCGTCACGCAACGGCCACCTCCTGGCCCATTCGGCGAGTACCTCACTCAGCTAAGGCTAATGGTACTTACTTTGGTGAATCTGCCCCGCGGCATTCGATCCGAGGGACGCCGTGAATCCGTCCCTGGAGGCTCGACTGCAGCATCCCTGCTGCAGACGCCCTCGAATCGAACACCCCGGGACAGCTTCAAATCCTGCGCAGTACCGCTAAGCAAGTGCCATTTCAGTTAAGGCGATTTCTGTTCAATGACATACCGGATCGCGCCGGATCAAGATGATCAATGTACATAGCAAAGGTTTTCGCAACAAGGTGGCGTTCGCCGATGCACTCTACTTTCAGTATGGAGGACCGGGCATCTATCCCGAAGGGGTTTACGGGTAAAAATCACCCCAACAATCAGACGTAGCGCCCATTTTTCCTCATAGTGTCGGTTGACAGCGAGTCGTCGTTCTTTCGCTTCCGACGAATGGCCTTCCCCGGGCGCGAAGAACCAGATCTCAGACTTTCCTCAACGCAAACCTGGGCCGCGAAAACCGACACCCACGCCATGGAAGCCAGGCCCCACGCCACCCCCCGGGCCGATCCAGTCGATGAACAGGGCTGTCGCTCCGCCGCTCTTCGGCAGGGTTCCGTCGATCAGCCTGTAAGCGTAAACGAGATCGGCACCTTCGACGGCCGGCTGTTTGAGCTCGACCACGGCAAGTGTATTCTCGGCCTGTCCCGGCTCATAGACAGACAGTGTTGCATTCGGCGGATCCTCGCCGAAATTATCCTTTCCCCGGGTCCATTCCTTGAGAAAGTCGGCCATCTTCATATGCCCGGCCATGCGCACGGGCCGGTCCGTGAAGTACAGCGTTTGCTGGCCCACGTTCACGAGGCGCAACTTGTTCGCCGCCGTGTCCAATTTGAGGTCATCCGCCGTCTGCACGAACATGAATTGCAGTTTCTGCCCGCTGGCCTCCGTGGCGTTTGCCCCCATTGCGAACAGGTGCTGCGGTTGCCCGGGAGATCCGCCCCATAGGCCGAGCGCCAACAACGCCACCACCAGGTAACGCAGCCTAGGGAAGGGTTTCTTGTACTTCATCTGAATGTTCATCATGCATCTCCTAATCGAATGCCATGCCGATGTCTGTCTCAGTGCGGCGGGCGGCAACGTCCGGCATGATCGCCGCCCATCGTAAATCTCGCCTGACCAGGATCGGCATTGGCTGTTGTTACCGTCGGTAGTTGCTGCAGGCCTCGCCGGCAGGCCATCGGAACTCAGCAGCTAATCCTGTGCATCCAATGCTCAGGATATGACTCAAGGCTTCGCCGTCACATAGACCAGTTTGTTCCCCTCAAACACCGCGCGATAGAAGTTCCCGCCGCAGTAGTAGTATTCCACACCCCCCGCTGGCGTGGAGGTGCAGCCTGCGGGCAGGCTGGGCACAACGGTTCCGATCGGCAAGGGCTTGCCGTCGGCCGCTGGGGCAGAAGCCGGTGCGGGGGCTGGCGCAGCTGCGGGAGCTGGTTGAGGAGGGGGTGCAGTTGCCTGGTGACTCTCTTCGGATGCCGCCGCCGCACTGGCCGCCGCGGCGCCCGAGGCGCTGCCGGCGGCGTACCCGACAGCGAGCCCCCGACGGCGCATCCGTCGCTGCCTGCCAAATAATGCGTGCGCCTCCGAAACCAATTGGAAACCCTGCATCGGCATCGAGCTGGACGACCGGGGCGTCCAGTCAGCCATGAACACAAAGGTGGCCGTAGAGGCGAGTAAAACGAACTTGAAGACGGTCTTCATGAGCTTTTCTCCACTGTCAGCGCGCCGAACCACTTGTCTTTTCGAGCGGCAGGAACGAAATGGCCTGTGCCCCTTCAGGCGGGACAAACTCGAACGCGCTATCGGGCACCTTCGGGGCGAGGTTCCAGTCGCTCATGACGGTGACCGTGCTGATCTGCGCCGGTGTGCTGGTGTCGGTAACGACATACTTGCAAGGCAGGGGCCGATCCCCATCGGCAACCCAGATCTGAAAGTCCACATCGGGCCGACCGAAGGCCAGGTGATCACAGGTGACGCCTCCGATACTCGCCTTGCCGAGGACGACGGCGGAGGTGACGTCCTGCATCATGATCCCGAACGCATTGCGATAGACAAGATCGGACGCTGGAATAACGACCCCCAGGTCTTCGCGCGCATAGTCGAGCATCTTCTCGATCGTTGCGGGCGCGGGTTCCTTCGCATAGACCTCGTCGGAAGGATTGAACAGGGTCAGGGTCTTGCCATCGTAATAGAAATCCTGGCTGACCAGTTCACCCGCGCGTGCGGCATGCAGCTTGTTGGGCCGCCGAACCGTCACGTCCGCCGCGATATCCATATCGATCCTCTGTCCCGAGTCTAGCTGGTCTTCGAGGGTGTTTTCCGTGTGCACGCTGAACTGCGTCAGGCCGCCGATGTAGTCGGTCATACGCTGCAGAATCCGTGTGGCAGCCGGATCCACCGCGGCTGCCTGCGCCCGGACCTGCGGAATCGCAGTCATCGAGAGTGCGAGCACCCCGAGCGAGAACAACGCTGAAGCCATCCTAGAATTCATTACGCTCATACTGATCTCCTCGATCGATTGATTCATTTGCAGTCTGCCTGGATACCCACCAGCCCGCCATGAGGGTACCGGTGAACGGCACATCGGCCATGCCCGCTATCTATCGCCCGCCGCCGGCTTCGGCATGATCTGCAATACATAGAAGCCCTTACCGACCGCGGTCGGGAAGTAGATCCGGCCGCCGAACCCCGGAGGCGTGAGTCCATTGATGGACAGCGGCTCGAAGAAGTCAGATTCGGCGATGATTCTGCCCGTCGCGGCGTCGCGCCAGGTGAGCTGCTCCTTGTAGTTGTTCGTGAAGATGGCCGCCATCAACGGCTCCTTCCGACGTTCGACTTCGCATTCGTGAACAGCAGCACGCGCTTGTCCTTCGGCCCGATGACCGGCTGGAAGGTGCTGGTCACGTCGTCGACGACGAAGGCCACCTTCATCTCGCCGCTGGCCTGGTCGAGCTTGATGCCGGCCACCTTGCCCATGCCCATGTCGGCCGAATAGACCATGCCGTTCTCCGGATCGGCGCCCGCCTTCGGCGGGGCGAAGCTGAACCCGCCAGGCTTCAGCGGGCCGAACGGAAAGATTACCTTACTCCGCTTCGCGTCGTCGCGGTGGATCGCCGTGATGCTCGACGCGACCGTCTTGCTGCCGGCACCGTTGAGCTGGAACACGACCCAGTCGCCGATCACGCTCGGCGCGGTGGCAGTCGTCTGGCCCTTCTGGATCGGGAACACCACCCAGGAGTCGTCCGCCGAGAGCTTCCGCGCCGCCGGATCCCAAAGGTAGCGCCGCACGCTCTCCGCCATCCCGATTTAGACGGCGATCCGGTCGTGGAACTTCGTGACGATGCGCGGCGCCGTAGCAGGCTCCGGCAGCTCGATGCTGTCCAGCACCTCCAGCGTGTCCGGATCGACGGCGGAGAGCTGCGAGGCCGGCTGCTTCATCCCCAAGCCGCGCGGGCCGTGGAACAGCCCGTCGTGCCCGTAGCGCGTGTCGGTGCGGATGAAGTTCTCGAGCGACTTGTCGCCGAAGCGCTTCACGTCGATCGTGTTCAAGTTGCGCACCGGGACCAGCGCGGGTGGCTTCCACGACCCCTTGCCGAGCGGGTACACCGAAGGCTGCTCGGTCTTCGGCCAGTCGACCGCTGGTGCGGCGGGCGGCGCGGGCTGCCCGAGGAACGCCGACAGGGGCTGCACCTCGTAGCCGGCCTGGACCTTCTTGACGTTGTCCATGTCGGCCGGGTTGAAGAGCTGCGTACGGTAGATCACCAGGCTGAACTGGGTCTCGCTGAGGAAGGCCTTCTTGACGTTCTTCGGCGTCTCGCCCCTCCAGTCTCGGGCCCGGCGACGAGATAGCAGCCGGCGCCGTTGCCGGTGGTGCGGCTGCCCATGTACCCGTAGTTGTCGCTGTACAGATCCACGAGCTGCACGTCGTAGTAGCGCGCCTTCTCGATCTCGGGCATGCAGAGCACAAAGGGCTCCGCGCGCAGATCGAGGAACGCCATCGAGTACGGCGTGTCGCTGTTGGGCGTGCTGATGCCCGTGTCCTTGGGCGTGAACACGCGCGCCTCATTGTGGAGTTGGTTGATCGGCGCCTTGAACTGGCCCGAGTCGCGGTCGATGAAGAACTTGTACAGAACGTCGTAACCGACGATCATCGGGAAGCTATAGAGGTAGGCCTCCTCGGCGATCTGCCTGACCTCATCTCCGGTGAATTCCTCCTGGGACGCGTTCGGCGCCCCACCCAGTATCGGGGCAAGGACCACGCTCAGCAGCAGAGTGGTTAGCATGATTCTCGGCATGAGTTTTTCCTGTCTGAGAGAGACCGAACGCCGGCGCCCCCAGAGATTCACATCTCTTTTGAAGCTTTCAATTTCAACCTGTCAGCGCAATTGACCGAATTCGGTGAGGAGGCAACTGACGTCGCGGTCGACGCGTTGCCCTGCCATACTTTCTATGCAGGCGATCCCGTTTCGGAAACGGGGTGCTACCGGATCGAGTCTTTCGGATGCCAACAGCGCGTAGCCCTAGCGGCCGATACCGCCGCCTAGGCGACCGGGCTGGTTAAACCCCCGATCCCTTCCCGGTGCCACGCCACCGACATTGCCCGCAGCACCGGGCTGGTTCACTCCGGGATCCCCGCCGGGTCCCGTACCTCCGACATTGCCTGCCGCACCGGGCTGGTTCAATCCGGGATCCCCGCCCATGTTGCCGACTGCGCCAGGTTGGTTGAATCCCCAATCACGGGCGTACGTCGTGCCGGGCAGGGCGGCCGCCAGTGCACTCACAACCGATACGGACACGTGTTTTCTTGTCCCGATATTCATCGGATCACCTGATTTGACCGACGGGTTTTGTCCCGCCGTGATCATCACCTGCGATGGCCGCGGGTCACGGCTATCGCACCGCAAAGAAAACTCCCCGCTCGGATAGAGCCCTGCAAACTCACACAACGCGGTCAGACGTGAAGTGCCACACTCGAGAGATGGATCACTCCACGAGCTTGATCTTGATGCCTTCGGCGGCAAGCGTCAGACGAGCCCCTTTCTGCTCGGACTTGAGCTGCATCACCACGCCCTTGGTATTCTTCAGGGTCATGACGGAGCCACCCTTGACGAGCGCCGCACCCGCGGCCCCGGCGGCGTAGGTCCCCGCGAAGTCCTTCGGGTCGGTGAGCTTGTACACCTGCCCCGAGGCCTTGATGTCGGAGAAACCGACGTCGAGCAGGGAAAGACCCTTGACCTTGAACTCATGCACCGAACCGTCATACATGGTCAGTGTGCCATGGCCCCACTCGTAGCCGACACCGAGGGCCACCGCCTTACTCTCGAGCTTCACCTCGCCGGAGACCTTGGGCGCGGGCTCCACGGACACCGCGAGGTATTGAACGTAGGTCACGACCACCTCGTCGCCGACGTTGACTTTGCTCAGATCGATGTCATCGGACACCTTGAAGGTGGCAGTCCGCTCGGGCCCTTTCAGGGTTACTGTGCGCGACTTCTCGTCAACACCCTGCACGGTGGCCACCAGATCGAGGGTATCGGTCACCGTCGCGGCCGGTTTCTCACCCGGCTCGGCGCGGGTCACGGCCACCCCCTCGGTTCGCTCCGGGGCTCCCGCGCCCCTCGGCTCGAGGGCGATCGCCAGGCCATCGAAGTACCCGATGATCACGACATCGCCCTTGTTTACCTGTGCGAGGTTACGCACCTCGTCGCCCGCGACGAATGTCGACGTGGTGCCGTCCGGAAACCGCAACGTGACCGCACGGGTTGCTTGGTCGATGCTTTCCACCGTGGCGATGGTGACCGCCGCATCCGCGGCCGCCGCTTCTTTTTCGTCGGCCAGGGCCCCTGCGAACGGCACAAAGCTTGCTATCAGGAAGGAACTCAACAACGGTATCAGGCGCTTCATTCGGTTCTCCTCACTCGGTTAGGGGTCAGACAGGTTGAAGGCAAGTCCAGTATTACAGCGCCGTCGCGATAACCTGCCTATCAGGGTGGAATAATAGGACCCTCGAATTAGATCAGATCGGCGCCACGCATAGTATTGCCAGTTCAAGACAATAGATTGACAATTGCTGACAATCTCGCAAACCATGAAAGGAAACTGACCGTGGCGCGCAAGCTGGCGTATAGGTGTTCACCTGTGCATGACAATGGAGTTGTCCCGGATGGAACCATCCGCGTCAGCCCGCTGATGAACCTGCCTGAAATTCTGCGCGAATTCGATTGTGATCCACAGGACGTCTTCGCAAAGTCGGGGTTCACTCTGGAGCAGTTCAAGGAACCGGATACTGAAATTTCCTATGCCGCTGGCAGCAAGCTGCTGGCAAACTGCGTAGCGGTAACCGGAGTCCAGCACCTGGGGTTACTCATCGGTGAGCGCGCAAACATGTCTACCCTAGGTATCGCGGGTTTCATCGCGCGGTCCGCCCCCAATGTCGGCGCCGGGCTTCGTGATCTCGTGCACAACCTGGACCTGCACGATCAGGGCGGCTCGCCGACACTGGAAAAGCGTGGCAGCGTTACCTTACTGGGCTACTGCGTCCATCAGCCTGGAGCGGAGGCGCTCGACCTGATCTACGACATCGCTTTAGCTCAGGCTTGTAATATCCTGCGCGATCTTGCCGGAGCGAACCTGAACCTCTCCGAGGTGATGCTTTCGCGGCGAGCGCCGCACGATCTTGCACCCTACAGGCGGTTCTTCCGGGCGCCACTTCGATTCGACTCGGAGCAGAACGCCGTGGTGTTCCCGACCTGTTGGCTGGACCATCCGCTAACCAGTGCGGATCCGCTGCTTCACGACCATCTCGTAAAGGAGGCCAACGAGCTTCACAATCACCGACCCGAGGACACGATCGAAATATTGCGCCGGTTGCTGCGCAAGTCATTGCCAAGTCGGAAAATCGCGGTGAACCACATCGCCAGCCAGCTCTCCCTCCATGAGCGTACCTTGCTTCGGCGACTACATGAATCGGGCACGACCTACCGCCGCGAACTCGAAACCGTGCGCTACGAAGTCGCGCGGCAGATGCTTGCCGAGAGCCGGACGACTCTGCCAAAAATCGCGAAGGCACTCGGCTATACCGATGTCAGTACGTTCATCCGCGCCTTCAAACGTTGGTCGGGGACGACGCCGGCGCAGTGGCGCGAAACTTGAGGCTCATGGCCGCACGGCGTTCCACGGGTGTTTTCTCCAGGCCCTCGTCGGTGGATTCGGGCTTGCTGGCCTTACCCCGCTTCGCTGGAGTCACCTGATGCCCGCAGCGTTTTTGTCCGGCGCGTGGTATGCCATTCTCCGGCAATCGCCTTAAAACCGGAAGTTGGCACCCAGCGCGAAGCCACCGAAGCTAAGGTTGTCGACCAGCTCGTCTCCGCTCTGGCTGTAGTACAGATAACGGTAATCAAGCTGGATATCGCCCCAGTGGAAGGCATGACCGATTCCCGCAACACCCTGCCAGGTGAACGTGTCGGACCCGCCGCCGATATCCGCGTAAACGTTCGTGAACCAGCCGCCCCCGCCCAGGCGGTAGTTCCCTCTGACCGCCGCGATGCCGGCCCAGATGTTCTCCGACCGCTTCACGGTTCCCGTTCTGGAGAAGGTCACCGAATCTCCCTGCGGCCCAGTACCTGTGACCGTCCCCGTCAATTGCCAGTCGGTACTCGCATCCACGCCGAGGTAACGGAAGCCGGCGAGCACGGCGAGGTCGAGCTTTGGCTTCTGCACGACGGTGTAGCCACCCTCCAGCGTCCAGACCCAGCCCGTCAGCGAACTGCTGGTGCCGGCATCAAGGTTGGTCGTGGAGATATTGATCGGGCCCGAACCGGGATTGAAATCGACCCCCTCGACGGAGCTGTTCGCATCGGAGAAATTGAGATAGATGACATCGCTGCCGACGATCCACCGGCCCTTGCTCACCGTCCCGACGAGCATCAGGGCAAGATCGAGGTTGTCGAGAAGGTTGTCCGCGTCAATGCTCACGGAGGGGGCACTGCCACCCGATGACGGGGGCCCGTAGTTGAGGTCGCCGTTCAGACTCGGCAGCCACAGGTACGGCATGATCGAGAACTTCCAACGATCGTCCGGCTCCTGCGCAAACGCACGCAGCGGCAGCGACAGCACGAGGCCAACCAGCGTCGCGGCGAACAGGTGTTGTCTTACCACTTTTCTCTCCCGTCTTCGCAGAACAGGTGTTCCACATTCGGGGTACGCCTGCCTCCTGCAGGTGCACCCCGCGGTCATACATGAAGTGTCACGCCACAGAGACGCTCACGGATCACTCCTTCAGCTTGATCTTGATGCCCTCGGCAGCGAGGGTCAGGCGGACCCCTTTCTGCCCGGATTTGAGCTGCATCACCACGCCCTTGGAGTTCTTCAGGGTCATGACAGAGCCGCCCTTGACGAGGGCCGCACCCGCTGCTCCGGCGACGTAGGTGCCGCCGAAGTCCTTCGGGTCGGTGAGCTTGTACACCTGCCCCGAGGCCTTGATGTCGGAGACGCCGATATCGAGCACGGACAGCCCGTTGACCTTGAACTCATGCACCGAACCGTCATACATGGTCAGTGTTCCATGACCCCACTCGTAGCCGATACCCAGAGCCACCGCCTTGCTCTCGAGTTTCACCTCGCCGGAGACCTTGGGCGCGGGCTCCACGGAAACCGCGAAGTATTGAAGGTAGGTCGCGACCACCTCATCACCGACGCTGATCTCGCTCAGGTCGATATCGTCTGACACCTTGAAGATGGCAGTCCGCTCGGGCCCTTTCAGGGTCACTGTGCGCGACTTCTCGTCAACGGCCTGCACGGTGGCCACCAGTTCGAGGGTCTCGGTCACCGTCGCGCCCGGTTCCTCACCCGGCTCGGCGCGGGTCACCGCCACCCCCTCGGTTCGCTCCCGCACGCCGGCACCCTTCGGCTCGAGGGCGATCGCCAGGCCATCGAAGTACCCGATGATCACGACATCGCCCTTCTTCACCTGTGCGAGGTTGCGCACCTCGTCGCCCGCGACGAAGGTCGTCGTGCTCTCGTCCGGAAACCGCAGCGTGACCGCGCGGGTTGTTTGGTCGATGCTCTCCACCGTGGCGATGGTGACCGCCGCGTCCGCGGCTGCGGCTTCCTCGTCCTCAGCAGCCAGGGCCCCCGAAAACGGCGTTATGGACCCGATCAACAAGGCACTCAGCAGTACTATTACGCGATACATCGGTCTCTCCTTTTAAGCCATTGATAATTGTTCTTGCACTCGAGCCGTCATGACCGTCAATTCCCCAACGATGAACATCGACTCAGCGTCGCGGCTCGCATTTTCCGGTGAGGGAACCTCGGCCCAGCCAGTCCGGTTTCCCGTGCTCGAAGTGGAGTACGCACCGCCACACCGCTTCTTGACTGAAGTCAAGCCTCAGCAATATTCTGCACATGGTACTGTAGCATTTCCGGACAATTACTCGACAATATCGGACAGTTCGCAAAAGGGAATCGGAGATTGCCAATGCTGCGGGACAAAGAGCCACAACATCGAGGAACCGGGATCAAACTGCCCGGGTCGACGGAACCGTTCGCGTCAGCCCCCTGATGAGCGTGCCGGAGATTCTACGGGAGTTCGGCGGTGACCCGCAAACACTCTTCGACAAGGCGTGCCTCTCGAGGCGAGCGCCGCCGAACCGGGAGCCATATCGTCAGTTTTTCCGAGCGCCTATTCGGTTCGACTCGGAGCAGAACGCCGTGGTGTTCCGAACCCACTGGCTGGACCATCGGCTGAGCAGTGCGGATCCACTGCTTCAGCACCATCTCATGTCGGAAGCGAACGAACGCCACGCCCGCCGTAGGGAGGACACCGTCGCAAGACTGCGCCGGTAACTGCGCCGGTCACTGGCAAGCGGGAATTTCGCGGTGAGCAACCTGGCCAGCCAGCTCTGCATGCACGAGCGCACGCTGCATCGACGCCTTCAGGGGCCCCGAGCTGGTGACGCAGGAAACGCATCTCGAGAGCCCTGCGCACGCACGAGAGATACCGGTTCTCGTCTACGGGTTTGACCAGATAGTCGAACGCACCGGCCTTCATGCAGGCCACTGCCGTATCGATCTCCTGGGAGGCGGTCATGACCACGAACAGAACTATCGCCGCTGGCATGCCCGATCGGGCGATAAGGCGATTTCTGTCAAATGACTACCGTTTCCGGTGTCCTTCTTGTTGCAGACTGCGTGTCGCCTTGTGTTTCCGGAGAAAAAGGTCATCCAGAACAGTTAATTACAGCCGATGCAGAGGCGAAAAGGAGGGCTAATGGGGGTGTAACGATCTGCACAGGCAGGTGCCGAACGAGGCGGCGTCACGCCGCCAAACACCCATATCCAGTCGCTTAGGACCTTGAATGAGGAACTGCGCCGATCAGGACATGATACAAAGATTCAGCTTGGCGATTGGAGATACGGACTCTTCGTGCCGTAACTCAAGACGTACGCTTCCTTCTTTGCCCGGGTCACGGAAACATACAGCAGGGATCGCTCTTCCAGATCGGCCTGTCGGGCCTCGACTGGGTCCCCCCTGTCACTGGTCACCGCCTGAAGCGGTACGACCCCATCGTTGATGCTCGCGAGTATGACCCGATCGAACTCAAGGCCCTTGACGCGATGCATCGTGGCCACCCTGACGGCTTCCGGGTTCCCGTGGTCGCTTCCGTTGGCCTCTATACGTTGCGTCCTGATCCCCTCACCATCGAGAAACGACACGATTGCGTCGACCTCCCGACGGATTCGCGCGACCGCACAGGTATGGGACAACGGGCTTCCGTCCTGCGATGACTTACCCAACAGATCGACGATGAAACCGGCCTGTTGTTCCCAGGTTTCGAAATGTCTCAATTCGGGTTGGTCCCCGTGCGTCAGCGCCTTGTATCCCGCAGTGGTATCCCACCCTCCGTCGAGATCGTCTATAGAGCACCCCTCCAGCAGGCTGACCGCCCAGCGCCGAATCTCTTCCGTAGTTCTGTAGTTGATCGTCAGTCGGCTGGATCGCCCACGGATATTGATGCCGCATCGACCGAGCACGACCCGGTTTCGCCCGTAGATGCGCTGATGTCCGTCTCCGACGATGAAAAGGTCGTTGGCGCCCTCGGGAACGATCTTCCTCAGCAGCAGGAAGGCCTGGGTGCCCATGTCCTGCGCCTCGTCGACGATGACCGACACATATCCCAGCACGCCCCGCTCATGTTCCAGTAGGCACGCGGCGTCACGATAGGCATCGTCTACCTCTTTCTTCTTGTGGATCGTGAGCTGATTGCGGTATTCCTCGAAAACCGGCCAGATGGCGACCTTCATCGAACGGCTCAGGGCGATCCCGCGACCGATCCGCGACGCACGCTTGTACTGATCCACCGTCTCGATACTCTGGGGCTGGATGACGCGCTGCCACTCCTCGCGAAAGAAGGCATCCGGCAAATTGGCGTTCGCCGGTTTCAGATCCAGGGCGCGTTGCCAGAAAGGTTCGGCGTCCTTCCCGAAAGCGATGCTGTAGTCGTACTTTCGTTTTCGAAGGAATCGCGTGACCCACCGATCGAGATTGACGACCTCGATCCGCGACATCTGTTCCGGCGTGCAGATCGAACGCAGGTTCTCCTCGAGATCCGTCGCCAGGTTTCGGGTAAAGGTCGTGAACAGGACCTTTTTCGTGTCCGTGGCGACGTTCTCTGCCAGCCATTTCGCGCGATGCATGGCGACAACCGTTTTACCGGTACCGGCGCCACCGAGGACCCTTACCGGACCGTTCTTCGTCCCCCGAACGAGGCGGTACTGCGAGGGATGCAGAAAAACGCGCCAACGGTCCAGGGGCGCGTTGAGCATCGCCGCAAGCTCCAGCTCGTCTTCGACGACGACAAACCGCGATCTCGACTCCGAGCGGTCGAGGGCCTTTTCGAAGTCATCCGTATCAACCTCCGGCACGGAGAGCGGTTCCCGCTCGTTGATGATCTCATCGTACCGGCTGCCGGCAAGGTAGAGGTAGAGCCCTTCGTAGGCCTCGACGGGCAGCCGGTTCTCGATCTGATCGAGCCCGCCTTCCGTTGTCACTTGTTTCACCAGCGGAAGCAGGGCCTCGGGTACCCCGAGGCGGACGAGTTCCTTGTCTTTCAACGCATCGAACACGCCCGGCACCGAAGCGGGGGGTTGCGCAACGGCTGGTTCACCGGCACGCGTCTTCGCCTCGTAGACCTGTATGGATCCGGTCGCTGGATTGATGTCGCATTGGCGACGCATCGCCCAGTCGTAGGCCGCGTCGTGGTGGTCGACCCAGAGGAGGATGTAGACATCGCCCTCCCCGGGATTGAGCACGATCCCCCGGTAGGTCTGATCGATCCGGACCGAGCGCATGTTCTTGTCGGTCGCATTGGCGATCTTTTCGTAGTTGATGCCCTTGGCGTTCGGATTCTTCTCGAAGTTGGTGACGAACTTGCTGACCTTGGCGTGCTGTACTTTCGGAAGACGCGCGAACGCGGTGAAGAAGTCGGAGGAAATCGCGACTTTCGGCTTTTCCGCCATCCTATTGTCCCCCCAGGAGGTCGCTCACGACCCCTACCCATTGGTTTTCCGAATCCAGCACCAGTATCCGCCACCCCGACGACTCGAACATCGGCCCGAACTCCCGCTGATCGGCCAACAGCCCGGCGATCTTTTCTCTCGCCCATGCGAGTTCGGCCTCGCCCACGATTTCCCCGCCCTCATCCTGCAGTTCGTACGCGACGGAGGGTAGCCGATACCCGGATTCGGATAACCGTCTCAATCCGTCGTGAACCGCTTCCACCGCCTCCTCCAGTACCGCGTCAAGTACCGCGGAGACGGTCCCCGGGGGCGCCGCCGTTTTCGGCTTCGTCACGTCCCAGGCGTATCGCCAGGGAACCGGCTCGTACACCCCTGCGGCGCACCCTCGCGTACTGAAAAAACCGAAGGACGGCAGGAACTGGAGGAGGTTCCACGCGCGAAGCAGGCCTTGCCAGGCGGCCTTGTGAACATCGGGCTCGAAGTCGCGCGAATCGTCGAACGACACGCTGCCCCCCATGAAATCCGGCTTGGGACCCGCACCCCCTTGACCCAGCGCTTCGAGCGGAAGCACGCATCTCACGCTCAAGGGGTCGTCCTCGCGGTCCCAGGCGAGTCCGCCGTAGGCGCGATCCGCGGGTAACGCCGCGAGGGCCTGGCTGAATTCCTCGCTCCCGTTCGAAGCGAACCAGTTCTCGAACCGCTCCCGTACCGTCCCACCTCGCATCGCGCCCTGGTCGAACCAGCCGAGGCACCGGCAGAATGCCAGGCCGGTCCAGGCACGGGAGTCGGGGTTCTCCAGATAACGCATCAGCTGCGTCAATGGCGGCTGGCTGGCAACCTTCGCCAGGTCCCCGATTCCCAGCCTGCCCGCCAGCTCCTCCTGAAGGCCCCGCATCCGCGGTCGAAGGCCCTCGACAAACGGGTTCCGGGACTGGATCGCGGACTTGGCGAACTGCGCGTTGACGTCGTTCCAGGTGAGGCTCCACTGCAGATAGCGGCCGCTCTGTACGATCGCCAGACGCTTGGCGGTATCGTCCGCGAGTTTGTCCCGGTGATACTCGTAGCCGTCGAGAAACACGGCAACCGGCTTGAAGTCCTCCCCAGTACGCGCCGAACGCAACATGAAGTCCGGCTTGCTCGGGAACTGTACGCCATCCGCGGGCCCCACCTTCACCTGAGGCTCGATCGTATACACACACTCGCCGACACGCAGAAAATATCCGGGCTTGCCATTGACCACCTGGGGCTGTAACTGCACGTCCATGTCCCCGGAAGTAAAACGACGGAGCGCTTCGACGAAGCGCGCTTCAAGCTCGCTGTCCAGAACGGGGTTCGACTGGATGTCGCTGATCGTCGCGACCGACTCGAACCGGTCTCCGGCCTCCAGGATCTCGTTGAGCAACGATACGGCGGTGTCGCGGGAGGTCGTCTCCATCCCGTAACTGTTCCGATAGGCGTAGAGGCAGTGATAGCAGCCGTCGCTGTCGGTGTGGTTACACTCGCACCGGACCATGGTGTCCCGCGCCAGCTCGAACACCTCGAGCAGCTGCCGGCTCGACCGCATCAGTTCCTGCAGGTACCCGGTCCCTCCGGGCACCGAATCGAACAGCATGAGATAATGGCGACGGCCGCTTCCCTCACGCTCCGGTTCGTCGTAGGAAAGCAGGCGCAGGTGATCGACCTGCCCGCCGAACTTGCGCTTCAGGCCGAGCTGGATCGCGGCGATGAAGGAATTGAGTGTCCTGTCGTCGCTGCCCATGGAGGAACCCGGCATCAGGATCCGGATGGCCTCGGAGGAAAACTCCCGATACAAATAGAGGCACTCGACCAGGTTCTCCTCGTCGTCCTGGTTCCGCGCCTTGCAGGTGAAGGCATGCTTCTGTCCCTGCCTCGAACCGTCCTGGACCATGCCGCAATGCCGGCACAACCTGAATCCCGGGCGCTGGGCCTCGCGACCGGCGATCACGCTGGGCTCGGGCCCGATGCCGTACTCCCCGAAATTGATTTCGCGGAATCCCGACCTGCGAACGAATTCGAACCCGAACGGCAGTGCGTCATTGGCGACGCGGTAGGCCACCTCGACGTCGTCGAGACTGAAATCAGCCAACATCTGACGCGTGTAGAACACCGGCTCCCGGTCCTCGGATTCGTCCCCGATGCGGCTGTCGCGATCGCTCGTGTTGGCCATGACCTGACGCAGCCGGACCATCTGCCGCCTCTGGCCGATATCCGACCACAAGACATCACCGCAGCGCGGACACCGGTCGTGCACGTCTCTGGTCGCGAGGTTTTCCGCGTGCGTGCAGGCCGGGCAGAAACGCCAGTTTTCGATCTCGGAGAGTCCGAGGTCGATCTGCTCGATACGTACATGTCGGCCGCCGGCGTAGAACCGATTGTAGGGTGCGAACTCGCTGATCGCGGCCGCACCGGGTCGTTCGTATTCGTAGACCTGGTTCTCGTAGCGGCTTTCTCCTTCGGCCGGGTCTGGCCTGCGGCGGTATATCACCGAGCGCAAAGTCACCCCGGCCTCCGGGAACGCGTAGTTGGGCATCAGGCCTTCATCGGTAAGGAAATTGAAGGTATCGCGCCCGTTGATCGCGCGCAGCACCGCCAGCAGGCCCTGCCGCTCCCCGGCTGCATCCTCCAGCACCTTTTCGGTGGAAGGATCGGTAGGCTGACGCTTCATCCGATCGATCTGCCGCTTTAACGCGTCGATGCGGCTGCGCAGTCGCCCGCGCTCGACGACCAGTTCGTGGAGACGCTTGACGATTCGCATCTCGACGCTTTCGACGTCCTGGCTGTCTCCGAACAGGGCGTGGCGCAGCGTCGATTGCGTACGCTCGGTGAAATCCCCGGCGAACAGGCCGAGAAAACCGTCCAGCAGGTCCGGCGCGTTTTCCTTCACCCAGTCCAGGAACGTGAAGGGGAACCGCTTCAAGTCGCCCTGCTCGACGTGATCGAGCACGTTTCGCAGGGTCGCCGGAATCGCGGATTCGTCGATCCCCGAGGCCACCCACCCGTCCATGCAGTACGCCATCAGTTGTCGCGCGACCACGGCCGAGGCGTTCAGAAAGACCCCCGGCGGCTCCACCCGGCCCGCCATCATCTCTAGCGGGTCCGCGTAGAAATACAGGTCGTGTGGTCGGGCATTGGCCACGGCCATGCTGAAGGCGTTGCCGTCCTTACGCCCGGCGCGGCCGATGCGCTGCAGGTAATTCGACTGCGTCGGGGGAACCGAGCACAACAGCACCGAGGACAGGTCCCCGATGTCGATACCCATCTCGAGCGTCGGGGTGGCCGACAGTAGGTTCGGTTGCCAGGGCTCACTGCCCGTGATGAAACGCGACTCCAGTGCCTCGCGCGCCTCGCGCTCCAGCAGTCCCGTATGTTCCGCGGCCACGACGCGGTGGATCTCGCCGTGAAGGTACAGGGTTTCCAGCCAGTGGTCCCGCTCGCGCTGCCGGGCATACGTCCCGGGATCGTTAGTCACCAGGGACGGCATTTCCTCCAGCACGCCAACCATTTTCTCCGGGACGGCGAGTTGACTTCGGCGCCCTTCCGTCGCCAGGGGAACGACTGCTCGACCGAGGTACAGGACATCCGGATTCAGGCCCCAGACACCCGCCCCCCTCGCCTCGAAGCGCTTCAGCACCCCTTCCTCGGTCAGGGTCCGCATGACCTCCTCGTAAACCGGGGCCTCGACCCCTTGTGGCGACAGGGGACCCGGACACAGCACCTTGAGGCACCAGTTCTGGTACCAGCTCCTGCCCTGCCTTCGAATGAGTCTCTCGAACCTGGAATGCCGGTGCGCATCGGTCACGAACACGGGCGCGGTGGAATGCTCGGCGAAGGGCGGCAGATAGGTCAGCCTCGTCAGGAGATAGGCTCTCCCTCCGTGTTCGATATAGGTATCGAGAAAACGGTGCCAGATCGCCCCCTTTTCCTTGAGATGCAGCAGCAGGCCCCACAGGAACCGGTCCAGATCGCGGCGCTCGAGGTCTCGCAGACCCAGTTCCTCGATCAGTACCGGTGCGATCCGCGCCGCCGACGCCGCGACCGGTTCCTCGAGAATCCCCAGCGCCGCCGTGCCGGTTCGTTCCAGCGACCTGCCGATTCGCGAACGGTAACCGAACTCAGCCAGGACCTCCCATTCCAGCCGCTTGCAGACGTCGGCGAAAAGGCCGCTGCCCCGGGGCAGGGAGCCATCCAGGACCAGGGCCTCATAGTCCCGATACCAGAGCATGTTGGGCGCGATGAACTCGGCAACGAATCGTCGCCCGTCGAAGGCGCCGGGATTCACGGCAGCGTCCGACCAGTACCGGGGAAGCCAGGTGTAGAACTCGCTCAACCCGATCTCCTGACGACCGCTCGCGTCCAGCGCCTGGGCCATCGCCATGCGGATGTTGTTCTGCCAGGTCCTCGCCCCGAAGAACCCGGCGCGGTGCGCGGCGTCCTGTACGGAGTCGGAGAACGTGATCAGTTTCTTGTCGTCGTTGTACTGCGTCGCGTAGGCGTGATGGATGGCTACGCTAGACAGGGTCGCGGTCCTCGCTCCGAAGACCATCATGCTGTCGGTGGCGCCGCAGACCGGACAGAGATGCTCGCTGATCAACGCCCTGGAACCCCGGCGCGTCTTCTCCTTCTGGAGTTCGGGCAGGTAGACGCGTTGCAGCGTCTCCCGCCCGCAGGCCCGGCAGGACCCATCCGTGTCCATCTGAAGATGGCCGCAGGCGCCGCACAGCCCGTTGACGACGCCGCGCGCGGCGGGCGGCGACTCATCGGGCAGCAGCGGGAAAAGCAGCCTCAGCTCCGGTTGACGCTGAAAGAAGGCGTTGTAGATCGCGCGCAGGTCGGACTTGAGCTGCCCCTCGGCGGCGGGCTTGTAGCCCGCCCAGGCGGTGGCGCGGCACTCGGAACACTGCACCAGCGGCAGGAACAGCGCGTCCTTGTCCGATCCGTGGTCGTCGGCGAAGGTCAGTTCCGGCGTCATTGCCTCGGGGTCTCCCGCGCCGACCGGGGGAACCTCTCCGGCGATAGTAGCGCCGGAGGGTACGCGCATCACCATGCGCCGGAGCTCACGCGTCCAGAGCTGCATCCGCAGCTGCAGCAGTGGCCGTCCCACGTCTTGCGGGTCGCGCGCCCAGGAGATCAACGCGCAGAGACTGTCCAGGATCCTGTTGGTGGACGCTCTGGCCTCGCCGCCGGGCAGGGTCCGGGACAGTCCGAACACAATGTCCTGCAGCGAGCGCGGGTTCTCACCCAGCAGCCGAAGCAGGTTGTGGAACAGCAGGTGTTTCTTAAGCGAGGCCCCGAGCGCGCCCCGCCATTGCGGGTCACGCGGGTCCGCCGGGGGTTGATCCGGGAACATCAGCGCGTACTGCGCGGCGATATAGTCCGCCACGGAGTCGAATCGGTAGGGGTCGAGCCGATTCGTCAGGCCCTCCGCGGGATAGAAGGAATACTCGATCAGGTTGTCCCCGAGATAGGCGTTCGCGTCCTGACGTGTCTCACCGATGACGCCCGAGGCGTCGAACACGGACTGGAAGATGCGCGTTGCGTAATCCGCCAGCGCA
>JAJDOJ010000088.1 GCA_022340215.1 Gammaproteobacteria bacterium | reverse complement strand
GCCCGGTATTTTCCGTGGTCCCGCCGCGCGGCGCTGTTCGATCCTGCCGGGGGTGTGACGGGTAGCCGAGGCGCTGCGCTCCTGGCTCGACGGCGCCCGTCCCCGTCCCTTTGGTCGCGAAGACTACGGCCAGGGCGTACTTGGAAAGGAGCCGAAAACGGCGGCGGGGCGGCGCACGGTAGATACCGACGACGCGCCACGGAGCGAAGGCCGAGGCGCTGTTCGGCGGCGGGGGGAGACGAGCTGTGATAAGGTATGAATCCCTACCGAAGTCGACCGGGAGAATAATCGCCGAGCAGAACAAATCGGTTGGGCTCCTTGTCATAAAGCAGAGGTTCGATGGAAAGCTCGGTCCTAGGGCTGCATTGCCGGCAAGATCACGGCCGTAAAATTGGTCCGTAAGGCCAGAATAAGCGACCAAATTGTTCTCAAATGGCCCATTCATGGCCCAAGTCGCGCTAAACTATTGATGTTTCCGGGTTGGATCAACTCAGGTATATTTAACACTTCTTCCAAAAGCGGTTCCTTTCATTTGATGTCTCCTACGCTACTCAGGCAACCCCTGACCATTCTTGTTTTCCTGTCGGCGTTTTTCCCCGGATGCGCTTCGTTGCGCGTTTCACCGGGCGAAGGCGCGGGTTTTACGGAGTCTGCGGGAAACGCCGTCGCGGCTGAATACTCGTCTCCTGAGAGCGAGTTACTCTTTCAGTTGATGGCGGGCGAACTCGCCGGGCACGGTGGGGACCTCCAACAGGCGACGGATTTCTACGCACGGGCGGCGGAACTCAGCAACGATCCTGAGGTCTCCGCGCGGGCAACCCGAATCGCGCTGTATGCCGGCGGCACGGACGGCGATGCCTTGAAGGCCGCCACGCGTTGGGTGGAGCTTGCACCTGAAGACCCCGAGGCGCTGCAGACGCTGGGTCTACTGTACGTCAGGACTGGCGATCCCCATCAGGCGACACCCTATTTCGAACGGATGCTCGACGCGGTCGATGTCGAAGAAGGCAAGGGATTTCTGGTCATCGGCGCTTCGCTGGCCAAGGAAGACGATGGAAGTTCAGCCCTCGAGGCCATGGGCCTGCTCTCATCCCGGCACGAGAATGATCCGTGGGCGCACCTCGCCTACGCCACCCTTGCCCTGAATATCGAAGACTACCGGCTTGCCGTACGCGAAAGTTCCCGCGTCCTGGCAATACAGCCCGAATTTGCCGACGCACTGCTGGTTCGCGCGCAGGCCTACCTCAGGCTGGACAAACCGTCGCTGGCGGTTCGAGACATGAAGAGCGCTGCGGCGCTGAATCCGAAGAGCGTGGAGATTCGCCTCAATCTGGGTCGGCTATTGGTCAGCGCGGAGGAATATGGCGAGGCTAGAGTGGTCTTCGAGGAACTCGCGGGCGAGGCCCCGGGTAACGAGGACCTGATGTATATGCTGGGGTTGCTGAATCTGCAGGACCAGCGTTACGACGAGGCCGCAAAGTATTTCAGGCGCCTTACGACCAGCCCCAAACGGGCCGCCGAGGGCTATTACTACCTCGGAAGGGTCGAGGAGGCCAGGGATCGGTCGGACGAGGCCATCGCCTCGTACCTGCGGGTCGAAGGCGGGGAGTACCTGCTGGATGCCCAGGTCAGGGCCACCGCGATCATGGCGGCCAACGGCGATCTGCAACGGGCCCGCACACAACTCAAACGTATGCGGACAAAGGTCAGCAATCCTGGGGATTCCGTCAGGCTGTATCTTGCCGAGGGCCAGTTGCTGCGCGACGCGGGGTTGTATGGCAAAGGGATGAAACTCTACAACCGGGCATTGACGGAGCACCCCGCCGACGGTGATCTGTTGTATGCACGGGCGCTGATGGCCGAAAAGCTCGACCGGATCGATCTGCTCGAACGTGATCTTCAGACGATACTGGCCGAGGATCCGGATAATGCGACGGCGCTGAACGCGCTGGGGTTTACCCTTGCGGACCGCAACGAGCGCATACCGGAGGCGCTCGGTTACATCGAGCGCGCGCTCGAGGTGAGTCCGGACGACCCGACGGTCATCGACAGTATGGGCTGGGTTCAGTACCGGATGGGCAACTACGAGCAGGCAGAACAGTTTCTCCGCAAGGCCTTCGAGATTCTGCCCGACCCCGAGATTGCAGGGCATCTCAGCGAGACGATCTGGATTCGGGGCGACCGCGCCGAGGCCAGGAACATGCTGAACGAAGCCCTCAAGAGCAACCCGGAACACGACTATCTCCTGGAACTCGAGCAGCGATTCAAGTAGTCGCGCATCAGGGTCTTTCGTGGCGAGCATCCCGGGGCAGCGCGCGAGCGCCTCGCCCGCGCAACTACTGCTTCTGCTGCTGGCGCTGTCGTCAGTGTTTCAGGGGTGCCGGACGCCCCCCGAACGTCTACCGGATGGCGCATCACAGTTGGCGTGGGAACAGAGAATCGCCCGCTTGTCGGGCTGGGCGCACTGGGCGTTCAATGGTCGCGTCGCGATCCGTCACGGGGACGAAGGATGGCAGTCGGGCCTGAATTGGCGGCAGGACGGCGACTATTTCGAGATCCAGGTGCTCGATCCCCTGGGGCGAAAGGTTGCCGATATCCGCGGCGATTCGCGCGGCGTACACCTGACCACGTCCCGAGGGGGAAATGCGCAGGCGGCGGACCCCGAGTCGCTGATGCGCCAGGTGCTCGGTTGGTCGCTGCCGCTCTCGGGCATGCGCTACTGGGTGTTGGGTGTCCCCGATCCCGGCAGCGGGGAGAACTCGCTACAGCTCGACCAAGCGGGCCGACTGGTCCATCTCGCCCAAGGTGGCTGGGACGTCAGTTATCGCCGGTACAGCCCGGTCTCTCCCCTGGATATGCCTGCCCGAATGACTTTTTCGAACCGAGATCTGGATATCAAGCTGATTGTGAGCGACTGGGAGCTCGAAAACCCCGCCCGCCTGGCCAGCAGAAAATGAACCGTTGGCCCGCTCCCGCCAAACTCAACCTCTTTCTGCATATCACCGGCCGTCGCGCCGACGGATACCATGAGCTGCAGACCCTTTTCCAGCTTCTTGACTACGGTGACGAGCTCCAATTCGATCTTCGCGACGATGGACAGATAAATCGGATCGGTCCCCTGCCCGGCGTTCCGGTCGATACAGACCTGTGTGTGCGTGCGGCGCGCCTGCTGAAAGAGACCGCGGGCATCCACGCCGGTGTGGACATCCGGCTGGACAAGCGACTGCCGATGGGAGGCGGGCTCGGCGGAGGGAGTTCGGACGCCGCCACGACGCTTCTGGCCCTGAATAGCCTGTGGGACTGCAAACTGTCGCGGGAGGAACTGGGGAGACTCGGTTTCCGTCTCGGGGCCGACGTGCCCGTATTTGTGGCGGGACGCAGCGCATGGGGTGAGGGTATCGGTGAGCGGCTCAGTCCCGTTCGGTTGCCACCCCGTTGGTATGTCGTGATCGCACCTCAGGTAGAGATCTCCACCGCGGAGCTGTTCTCTGCACCGCAATTGACACGTAACTGCGAGAGAATAAGAATAAGCGAATTTTTGGCGGGGGTCGGCATCAACGTATTTGAGAACCTTGTCAGGGATCGATATGCCAGTGTCTCCAGAGCGCTCGACTGGCTCGACGCACAGGGCGGCAGTGACGGGCCCGCGAGACTAACCGGAACGGGCAGTTGCGTGTTTTCGGCCTACCGTTCCGAGGATCAGGCCGCCGCCGTCGCTGTTGCGGTCCCGGGTGATTGGAATGCGTTCGCTGCGCGCGGAATCGACCGATCCCCTGTCGACGTATTTCACTGACACATTGAATGAAGCCTCTAAGCATGTCTAAGGCGATTGCCGGAAAATGGCATACCGGATTGCGCCGGGTGAACTGCGAAGCAGTGAACGGCTTGGGCAGGAAGCCCAAGACCGGTGCCCAAGCAAAGCAGGGACAGCGCCGCGCCGGGATCGTTCGTCATCAAGGCGCGACAACCGGCGCATAGTCGGACTATGTCACTGTTGTCGCAACACAGCGGACGGACGAAAAGACAAGCAGAATGGTATGTCATTTGACAGAAATCGCCTAAACACCGGGCACTCACATCCGGTGAACCTGATTCTGGGCCGTCGCCAAGCGGTAAGGCACGGGGTTTTGATCCCCGCATTCGCAGGTTCGAATCCTGCCGGCCCAGCCAGACAAGTCGTTGCCCTGTCGATAGTATGGCGTCGGGTGTGAACGGCAGGATGCGAACCGGAAGAGGTTCGACAAGATCGCCTGGAGCGATTTTGAACCGCGCAGCGGGCCCGCAGGGCGGAGGGCAGGGAGCCCGGAGTAATCCTGCCGGCCCAGCCAGACAGGTCGTCGCGCTGTTGATATACCCGTCGCGGACAGGTTTTCACGAGAAAGTGTGTGTCCTATTCGTTTCGTGGCAAGACGCGATGACGCGTAATAGCCACTCTATTGCAAGGAATCGCAACGCTGCCACGGGACGAAGAGGGCGTGTGTGCCGGGAAAACCTGTCCGTGACGGGTATAGTAGGACGGCAGGATGCAATCGCATCGACAAGTTCGCTGTTGTGAAGCAGGCGAAACCTCGATGATTCCCAGACCTTATGATTTAGAATGTACAATGTACAAGGTAGCGACAATGACAGGCGCTGAATCGGGCATGATGATCTTCACGGGAAACGCCAATCCGCGATTGGCGTGCGATATCGTGGATCATTTGGCGCTCCCACTGGGAAAGGCCCTGGTCGATCAGTTCACCGATGGCGAGATTCGTGTCGAGATAGAGGAGAACGTCCGCGGCAGGGACGTCTTTGTCGTTCAGCCAACCTGCCGCCCGACCAACGACAGCATTATGGAGCTGCTGATCATGGTGGATGCCCTGCGGCGGGCGTCGGCGGGTCGCATCACCACGGTCATCCCCTATTTCGGTTATTCGCGACAGGACCGCCGCGTCCGTTCGGCCCGTGTCCCGATATCGGCGCGTGTCATCGCCAATCTCATCACGAGCGTGGGGGCCGATCGCGTCCTGACGGTGGACCTGCACGCCGACCAGATCCAGGGCTTTTTCGACCTGCCGGTCGACAATGTCTATTCATCGCCGGTCCTGCTGGGAGACATCTGGCGTCAGAAGCATCCCAATCTGATCGTCGTCTCACCCGACGTTGGAGGGGTGGTGCGTGCCCGGGCGCTGGCCAAGCGGCTCGACGACGCCGAACTGGCGATTATCGACAAGCGGCGCCCGAAGACGAACGAGTCCAGGGTCATGCACATCATCGGGGAGGTCGAGGGCAAGAGCTGCGTCATTGTCGATGACCTGGTCGATACCGCTGGGACGCTCTGCAAGGCCGCCGCCGCGCTGAAAGAACATGGCGCCAGCCTGGTTCTGGCCTACGCGACCCACCCGGTGCTGTCTGGGAACGCCGTCGAAAACATCGAGGCGTCCGCACTGGACGAGCTGGTCGTGACGGACACCATTCCGCTCTCTAAGGCGGCGCGCGAGTGTAACAAGATCCGCACCATGAGCGTCGCGGTTATGCTGGCGGAATCCATTCGCCGGATCAGCAACGAGGAATCGGTCAGTTCGCTGTTCATGGACTGACGGCCGAGTCCGGAACTTTCCCTCGGGCCGCATATTCTGTATAAAGCCCTCCCTTGGGCCCATGCGCCGGATCTGTCCCCCATTTATCGGGACTCCGTCTGGGTGCCGGCTCGGTTGCGCTGACGTCGAATCGCCGGTATTCAAATATGGGATCGGTGCAGGGACCGGAAGGCCGCCCCTCTGGTCGCGGAGGGGTCCCCAAACGTCCTGGCCATGCCAGGCTGTTACTAACGGAGTTGAAAAAGCAATGAGTGACGAGTTTATTCTGGTTGCCGAACCGCGCAACGACATGGGGAAAGGTGCGAGCCGCCGCCTGCGTCGAGAGTGCAAGGTGCCGGCGATCATCTACGGGGGCGGCAAGGACCCGCAGGCACTCAGCCTGGACCATGACGCCCTGATCCACAGTCTCGAAAACGAGGCGTTCTATTCACATGTCCTCACCGTCAAGGTCGGTGAAAAGGACGAGAGCGCGCTGCTCAAGGACCTGCAGCGCCACCCGGCAAAGCCGACGATCCTGCACGTGGATCTGCTTCGCGTGAGTGCGGACCAGGAGGTCCGGGTAAACGTGCCGCTGCATTTCATCAATGAAGACATCTCGCTCGGCGTCAAACAGGAGGGCGGCACGGTGAGTCACCTGCTGACCGATATCGAGGTTACCTGCCTGCCGAGAGATCTACCGGAGTTCATCGAGGTGGATCTTACAGAATTGCATCTCAACGATTCGCTCCACCTGTCCGACATCACCTTGCCTAAAGGTGTGAAGCTGGTCGAGCTGGGCCACGGCGAGGGGCGTGACCATGCCGTGGTGACCATCAATCCGACTCGCGTTTCCACGACCGATGAACCGGGTGTGGACGAAGAAGGTGGCGAGAGCGTCGAATCTGGCGAATAGCCACTACACTGCGTGAGCGACAGTCCCGGTATCGCCCTGGTTGTCGGACTCGGCAACCCGGGCGAGCGTTACGAACGAACCCGGCACAACGCCGGGTTCTGGTTCGTGGACCGGGTCGCAGAACAGTATCATGGAGCCTGGTTCCGAGAGGCACGATTTTTCGGCGAAGCGTGCCGCGTCGACGTGTCAGGGCTGCCCGTCAGGCTTCTCAAACCGGGCACCATGATGAATCGCAGCGGACAGTCCGTGTGCGCGATCGCCTCCTATTTCGAGATTCCCCCGGAGCGGATTCTGGTCGCTCATGACGAGATCGATCTGCCGCCGGGCACGACGCGGTTAAAACGCGGTGGTGGCCACGGGGGACACAACGGGCTGCGCGATATCATCAACTGTCTGGGAAGCTCGTTCTGGCGCTTGCGGCTGGGTGTGGGTCATCCCGGTCACCGCGACCAGGTCGTCGGCTATGTCCTCTCCCGCGCCCCGCGAGGCGAGGAAGACCTCATCATGAACAACGTCGAGGAGTCGGTGGCCCTTATGCCGCTGTTGATCGCGGGCGAAATGGAGCGGTCGATGCATCGTTTGCACACGGAGGGTAGATAAGGCATGGGATTCAGGTGTGGCATCGTGGGACTGCCGAACGTCGGCAAGTCGACCCTGTTCAATGCGCTCACCGCCGCCGGTATCGCCGCGGAGAACTATCCATTCTGCACCATCGAGCCCAACGTCGGCGTCGTTCCCGTTCCGGACCCCCGGTTGGACCGGCTGGCGGAGATCGCGAATCCGGCAAAGATCGTACCGACGACGATCGAGTTCGTGGACATCGCCGGTCTGGTCGAGGGCGCCTCGAAGGGGGAGGGGCTCGGCAACCAGTTTCTCGCCCACATTCGTGAGACCGACGCGATCGCACAGGTGTTGCGTTGTTTCGAGGACGACGACGTGGCCCATGTCGCGGGCAAGATCGATCCCGCCTCTGACGCCGAGGTCATCAACACCGAGCTGGCGCTGGCCGACCTCGAAACCGTGGAGCGTGGGATTGCTCGGGTCTCCCGCAACGCCAAGTCGGGGAACAAGGATGCCAAGCACAGGCTTTCCCTGATCGAACAGGTGCGCGAGCACCTGGATTCCGGCAGGCCCGTCAGATCGATGGGCCCCGATCCGGACCGGGACGAGGCAATCGCCGAGCTACACCTGATCACAGCGAAACCCGCGCTGTACCTGGCCAACGTGGCGGAGGACGGTTTTGCCGAAAATCCCATGCTGGATGTGGTAAGGGAACTGGCGGCGGCCGAGAACTCGGTTGCGGTGGCAGTTTGTGCCGCGATCGAGGCCGAGATCTCGGAATTGGACGAGGCGGACCGGCAGGAGTTCCTGGACTCTATGGGACTGGAGGAACCCGGTCTGAACCGTGTGATTCGGGCGGGCTACGAGTTGTTAAATCTTCAGACGTTTTTCACCGCGGGGCCCAAGGAGGTCAAGGCCTGGACCCTGCAGACGGGCGCGACAGCGCCGCAGGCCGCGGGCCGGATCCACACCGATTTCGAGAAGGGATTCATCCGTGCCGAGGTCGTGGGTTACGACGACTTCGTTGGCTGCGGGGGCGAACATGGCGCCAAGGAGGCCGGCAAGTGGCGGCTCGAGGGCAAGGACTACGTCATGCAGGAAGGTGACGTGGTCCACTTTCGATTCAATGTCTGAATCCAGGCCTGACGACGCGGTTCCGGATCTTGCGCGCCCCAGTCAATTTCTGTATCTTCCGCAATCCACTTTTGGCTATGTAGCTCAGCTGGTTAGAGCGCGGCACTCATAATGCTGAGGTCGGTGGTTCGAGTCCACCCATAGCCACCACTAAATCAGATAGTTACCGAACGGAGTTATTTTCAGGCTCCAGCCATGGTAACTAGTTGGTAACCTCAGCTCGAATTTTCCTTTCCAACGGTGCTGGGGAAAATGCATACGCATTGTCGGCGAAGTACCCCCTTCTACCAATCCAAACACACATCAATATCCTGATCGGGTGGGAGCTAGCCTTCTACCACCGGCCAACTTCGTACTCTGAACATGATGTGGTCGCCAATTGTCCCTGTGAGGCTAGGCATTGAGCCGGTACTTTAAGGTGGAGTGTGCGCCGTTCAGGGGGTGGGTGCTGGCCGGTCGGCTCATGCAGGAAAGTCATAGCAGCAGGATGGTGGAGCTGTAATTGCTTGTGATTGCAGGCATCATTTAACGCCTGAATCGACTAACATATACTTTGTTTGTTTGGCTTCTACAAGAGAAGAAAGGCACACAGTTACCGGCTAATTTCGATCCAATGGATACATCTAATCAAAACCAAGCCGTTGTTTTTAATTACATTAAAGGATCGGATTTCCGCTCGGTCCATGTAGATGGGGCTATAGGCGGGTTAACTACCAAAGGCTTTCTGCATATAGCTCTTTTCACTGAGCGCGGCCCTATTCCGAAAAAGACAATACATGAGATCTTACCGGACGGCACTCTCGGAAAGGAAGTTGTCGAGAAACGGGAGAGCAAAGAAGGAATTGTAAGGCTAATGGAAGTCGACCTTTTCATGAACGAGGATACGGCAAGAGACCTACGTAACTGGTTAGATCAAGAACTTGAAAGCTTTGAAGACCGTCGGAGGAAATTGGAAAAGCTAAAGAAAAGAGACGAATTGAGGTAAATATGCTCGCGCTCAAAATTGACGAAACCAGACCGGCTTATGGATTTCAAAATGGGCCGGCGCAACATACTAACCCGAATCAATTATACATCAGCAGCGGACCACTTACCGTCGCCATCGGTACCAAAGCTTTGGTTAGGGAATTAGCTGATCAATGGAGAAAAGACACGGCACACCAGTCATTCCTATCTTTACGTCTGCAACACCCAGCTTACCGGCGAATTCTCAGTATGGGGCCGAGTGTTGTTCCGTTTGTTCTCGACGAATTAAATCGTCAGCCTGATCATTGGTTTTATGCCCTGGCGCAATTGACAGGGGAGAACCCCATACCGACGGATTTCACTGGCACGGTAGATGAGGCTGCTGAACTTTGGATTCGCTGGGGGCAGCGTAAATATGCCACTTAGAGAGTTAAACGGAATATTTCCAAACCTTAGAACTACAAATAGAACGATCACAAGCGAAATCGACCCTAATTACAATTGCGTCGCTTGGGCACTCAGAGATACGGAAAGGTGGTGGGAACCATATGGCATCGTAATACCGGCACCATTTCCTCCTTACTATTGGCCGGAAAATATCCCGCACGACTTATCCCCGCGGACTTTTATTAGTCTATTTGAGACTCAGGGGTTTGAAGTGACAGAAGACCCCGACCTCGAGAATGGAGTTGAGAAGTTGGCGCTTTACGTGCGGAAAAATCAGTTTCAACACGTAGCACGCCAGTTACCGAATGGACGTTGGACAAGTAAGATAGGCCGACAAGAAGATATTGAACATGAGCTAAATGACCTAAAATCACACGGACCGTATGCTTGCGGAACCGCCTCCATAATAATGCAGAGGAGAAGGTAATAACTAAGAATACTAGTAGTCGCGACCTTCAGCGTGAACTTGTCAAATGAAACCATCAGAAACAGGAGCTAAAAGTATCCATTGCGAATAAAAATATGAAACTCCTGATCGCTGGTCTAATACTTTTCGTTTCCTTCGCTAATTCAGCACCTCTCACTGGAAAGGTCGCCCACGGCGATACCGTCACCGTTCTCGATGCCTCCAACGACCAGCACAGGGTACGGCTCCAAGGAATAGATGCCCCAGGACGGAAACAATCATACGAACGAAAGTCCGGGAAAAACCTGGCGGACGCAGTCGCCGGTCATCTCGTCGTAGTTGACTGGAATAAGAGCGACAGATACGGAAGGATCGTGGGTAAAATGCTTTTGGCCGATCAAGATATAAACCCGCGCGAGATTGAAGGTGGATTAGCCTGGCACTATAAAAACTATGCTTCTGAGCAATCTCAGCAGGACCGTGGCAAGAACCGAATCCTATTCCGCCGTGGGAATGGCGCTGGCTAACACATTAGAGCAAACAATCCATGCCTTCGTGGACACTGACATAGACATAGATATTATTTGATTATTGCGTGTGTATTCGGATCCGCCATTGATAGGTCAGTCCTAGGTGCTACAACCAGAACAGAAAGCACGGATAAAGATTGACTCGCTTCTCGAATCGGCAGGTTGGGTCATACAAGATCGAGATCAGTTCAATCGAAATGCCTCCCTCGGTGTCGCAGTCCGCGAGTTCCAGCTTCCCAACGGCGCGGCGGACTACCTGCTCTTTGTGCAAGGCAAGGCCGCTGGCGTTGTCGAGGCTAAGAAGACCGGGGCGACTCTCAGCGGTGTTCCCGATCAATAGGTGAAGTACATGGTGCCTGTTCCACAGCATCTGGCTCGCTGGAACGACTACTTTTTTTTGACTACGAGACCACCGGCGAGGAGACGTTTTTTTGCGATATGCGCGACCCGCATCCGCGCTCTCGCCGCGTCTTCGCCTTCCACAAGCCCGAGGCCCTGCTTGCCTGGCTCAAACAGGGCGACACGCTGCGCGCCCGTCTTCGGGCCATGCCTTCCCCGGACAAGACGGGTCTGCGCGACTGCCAGATCGAGGCCATCGAGGGACTGGAGAAATCGCTCTACCGTGACGCCCCCCGCGCCCTCAAACAGATGGCGACTGGGGCCGGTAAGACCTTCACCGCTTGTACCTTCAGCTACCGTCTGCTCAAGCACGCCAAGGCCGGGCGCATCCTTTTCTTGGTGGACCGTAACAATCTGGGCGACCAGACCCCGCGCGAGTACCAGAACTACGAGCCGCCCGGCTCGGGGCGCAAGTTCGACAAGACCTATATCGTCCAGCACCTGCACTCGAACCGGATCGACCCGGACGCCAAGGTGGTCATCACCACCATCCAGCTCCTCTACGCCATGCTGCGCGGCGAGTGTCCTAGACTAGGAGCATGGGACCGCGGGAATTTTTTGCTATTCCGATACGAACACCAAATCCTGGGCACCCCATAGACTTGGTTACCGCTTCATAACAACGCTGCCCCTTGGCAGTCGAGATCTCGACGGGCCACGTGCGTCCTGTCGTTGAGGTCGTGCGCACGAAGGAAGGCCGGATCTTTTGGTTTGAAGATGCCTGGCTTGAACCGCTGTACAGCGGTTCCCCTTTCTACGTGCTTGACCAGGAACCCCAGGGAGAAGGGCCGGGTTGGCACTCCTAGAAGAAAGAACGGGAACGAGAAAGCGGGGTATCCGCGCGCAAGACTGAGTGAACCCGCGCAAATGCGCTTTGGGAGATCAGCATGCTGGGAACCGTTCGGGATGTCTGCAAGATCCATCCGATGGTCCATGACTATCGGATGACGGAGGCCATCGAGAACCTCTCTGATCTGATCAACGAAGAGGGCAGCGGCGAAGAGTTCTTCGCTCGTAACTATGTCACGCAAGGCATGGATGCACTGTTTCGCGAGGCCCTATTACGGCTTTCGGGGCAGTCCGACCAGGCCGCGTTCGAGTTGGCCCAGGCCATGGGCGGGGGCAAAACGCACCTGATGGTGGCCCTCGGTCTGCTGGCAAGACACCCGGAGCTGCGCCCGAGTGTGCTGCCTGCCGATCTCACGGAGCGGCTGGGGTTCGACCACGCCCGTATCGCTGCCTTCAACGGCCGCAACGATCCAGACCATTACATCTGGGGCGAGATCGGCGAGCAGTTGGATCAGGCCGAGCTGATACGCCCGCACTGGATCGACGGCCCTCGCGGTGTCGACGAGCAGAAGTGGATCGAGATCATCGGCGACGAGCCGACCCTGATCCTGCTCGACGAGTTACCACCCTATCTGCTCAACGCCGACACCCGCTCCGTGGGCAAGGGCTCCCTGGCCGATCTGGTCACCTAT
>JAJDOJ010000087.1 GCA_022340215.1 Gammaproteobacteria bacterium | reverse complement strand
AACGTAGTGCTGTTCGGGGCGACCCGGGGCGAGGCCTATTTCAACGGCCGTGCGGCGGAAAGGTTCTGTGTACGCAACTCCGGCGCCCTGAGTGTCGTCGAAGGCATTGGCGATCACGGCTGCGAATACATGACCGGTGGGGCCGTCGTGATCCTGGGGCCGATCGGTAAGAACTTCGCAGCCGGTATGAGCGGGGGCGAGGCCTATCTGTTCGACGAGCAGGGCCTGGCCGAGCGCTACGTCAACCTGGACGGCAGGCGAATTGAGCCGGTGACCGGGACACGTGACCGACAACTGCTCAGGCGTATGCTGGAAAACCATGTCAGCCACACCGGCAGCACGAAGGCCACGCAACTCCTGGATGACTGGGACGAGGGCGTGCCGCGTTTCGTGAAGGTGGTGCCCGAGGCCTACGCGGCGGCCATCGCACGCCAGCTCGCGAACGGACGGGATATCCGCGTCAAGCCACCGCGTCCGGCGGTGCGCCGGGCCGCGTGAGGTAAGGGGCATGTCGGAGAATCATCCGGACGGGTTTCTCAGGAACGCGCGCACGCCGATCGGCTACCGCGATCCACGGTCGCGCATTCGCGATTATCGGCAGGTCTACCGGTTTTCATGGGACGAGGCCGCACTGCGCAACCAGGGCGAGCGTTGCATGGACTGCGGTGTGCCGACCTGTATGGGGGGATGTCCGATCGGCAATATCATCCCCGAATGGAACGACCTGGTGTATCGTGGCCGCTGGCGTGAAGCGCTCGCGCGCCTGCATGCCACCAACAACTTTCCCGAGTTCACCGGCTACACCTGTCCAGCGCCGTGCGAGCCGGCGTGCACGCTCGCCTGCAACGACGATGCGGTGACGATCAAGGACATCGAGCGGGCCGTCGTCGATGCCGGCTGGCGGAACGGCTGGATCGTACCCGAGCCGCCTGCCGAGCGCAGCGGCAGGCGTGTGGCGGTCGTCGGCAGCGGGCCGGCGGGGCTGGCCGCCGCCCAGCAGCTCAACCGCGCGGGACATCGGGTCACGGTATTCGAACGTGACGACGCGATCGGCGGCCTGATGGTCTACGGCATCCCCGATTTCAAGTTTGAGAAACGAATGCTCGCGCGGCGCGTGGAACAACTGCGCCAAGAAGGCATTGCGTTTCGAACGGGGGTCAATATCGGCGTCGATGTGACCCTGGAGCGGCTGCAGGCGGAATTCGACGCGGTGTGCCTGGCCATCGGTGCGCTCGAGCACCGCGATGTGCCGGTACCGGGGCGCGCCCTGCAAGGTGTCTTATTCGGCATGGACTATCTCACCGCCGAGAACCGACGTCAGGCGGGGCGCCCGGTTGATGACGACATCGATGCACGGGGCAGGCGCGTGGTCGTGCTCGGCGGTGGCGACACCGGGACCGACTGTATCGCCACCGCCCACCGCCAGGGCGCGAAGGCCGTCCTGCAGATCAGCATCAATCCACGCCCGCCGGACTCGCGGCCGGCCGATAACCCGTGGCCGCAGCAGCCCCGAGTTTATCGATTGACCTATGCCCTGGAGGAAGGCGGTGACGAGGCCTTCTGTATCAACATCACCGGCTTTGTCGACAGCGACGGCGATGGCCGCGTCGATCGGCTGATTGCCGAGCGAGTGGATTGGAAGCGTGATGCCGAGGGGCGGCGGACGGAAAAGATCCTGCTCGGGAGCGGGATCGAGATCCCGGCGGACCTGGTCTTGATCGCGATCGGCTTCAAGGGCCCCGAGGTCGCGCCCCTCTGCGATCCACGGTTGACATTGACCGAAGACAATACGCTGAAAACCGATGCACGGAGCATGACCGGGATACCGGGTGTATTCGTCGCCGGCGATGCCCGCCGCGGCCAGTCGATCGTGGTCTGGGCTATTGGCGAGGGGCGCGACGTCGCCCGGCATATCGATACCTGGCTGACGGGACGCTCGCGGCTGCCGCACAGTCTGCAGACACCGAACGCGCCGAGCCCGCCGCGCGGACTTTAGGACAACCGTGATCATCACGCCGGATATTCGTTCGTCATCAAGGCGCGACAGCAAGCGCAAAGTCGAACTATCACAAGTCTTGACCGGAACTCGCTGGTTGAACCGAGATCACGTGAAAGCAACCCCATGACAAATGTGAGTGCACGTCGGTGGATTTTCGCGTTAGACTGCTACCGCAGAGGGGATTTCCAAATGAGGAATCTCGGTTTAGGGAGATACACGAAGCAGATGGCACGTAAATTATTGAAGAGTTCTGGGCGCGGCATGTTCGCGCTGGCGCTGTCCATGATAGTTGTGTTGGGGACATCCGCGGGAGTGAGAGCCGATGAGGCAGATGCCAAGAGGCTGCTCAAGACCATGTCCGAATACCTGTCGGCGCAGGAGGCGCTCTCGTTCGGATACGATACCACCCTCGGGGTCGTCACCACCGATGGCCAGAAACTCGAGCTGGCAAGCTCAGGCACCGTCACGCTCAATCGACCTGACAAGATCCGCGCCACGCGCTCCGGCGGGTTTGCGAATGTCGAGATGTACTTTGACGGGAAAACGCTGACTATGATGGGTAAGAACTTGAACATCTATGCACAGACTGATGTGCCTGGCACGGTCGAAAACTTGGTCGATGCGTTGAGGACCAAGCATCACATGTCGCTCCCTGCCGCGGATTTGCTGTTGCCGGATCCTTACGATGAACTGATGCTTGATGTCGTCGATGTAAAGGACCTTGGCAGCGGCGTGATTGGGGGCGTTGAATGCGATTCACTCGCTTTTCGAAAAAAAGAAGTCGATTATCAGATTTGGATCGCACAAGGGGAACGCCCCTATCCTTGCCGGTTTGTTATCACCTCCAAGCTCATTGCTGGCGGACCGCAATACACCATTCAGACCAGGGACTGGAAGACTGGAGATGAGGTTGCGGCAGTTGATTTCAGCTTCAAGAACACAACCAGCGCCAGGAAGGTTGAACTGAGGGATCTTGAGGGCACGGACGAATTGCCGGAGCATTTCGTGACAGGGGAATCTCAATGAGCATATCGAACCGAGTTGGTATCTTCTTGATTCTCGTAACCATCGTGGTTTGCGGATTCGAAGTTGGAGATCGGCTTTCAATCCCAGGGGTTCACAGTTTTATTCCGGCTGCCGAAGCCAGAGTCGGGCGTCCACTAACCCCAGTGAGCGTTGCCGGGGTGGGGCGACGCACGGTGCGACGTTGTGCGGTAGGCGTATATGGGTGTTAGCCTTCAGGGCGTTGTTATACCCGCCGCGGACAGGTTTTCCCGGCACGCACGCCCTCTTCGTCCCGTGGCAGCGTTGCGATTCCTTGCAATAGAGCGGCTATTACGCGTCATCGCGTCTTGCCACGAAACGAATATGACACGCACTTTCTCGTGAAAACCTGTCCGTGACGGGTATAAGACCCGTAACCAGAACCAACAGTCGCTGTGATCGGCTCCGGACAGCCGGAAGCACGTCTGGATAGGCCGAACAGATCAATTTTCCCGGGATCAGGTTGGGGTCACTGCTCCCGGCCTGGTTGCCGTTCGACCGGAATGACCGCTAGGAGCCTGTCGGACTGAGGATTAATCTACTGCGCTGATGGGAGCTCGGCTCAAATGCTCCCGATTTTTCGTTGCGTAGGCCCATTATGCGCCTCAAAATCGTGAACGTTTGATCTCGCTCTCCCATCATGCTCGCTACGATCACCTAAGGCGATTTCTGTCAAATGACATACCATCCTGTTTGTCTTTTCGTCCGTCCTCCGTGTTGCGACAACAGTGACATGATTCGACTATGCGCCTGTTGTCGCGCCGTGATGACGAACGAAAATCCGGCGCAATCTGGTATGCCATTTTCCGGCTATCGCCTAATCCGAATTCGGCAAGTTGACGATAATGATATACACGATGATGATATACACAATGTGCAGCAACTGTCCCCGGAGCTGAGCGGACAGTCAGCGACTATCGTGGCTTAAGATGCGCTTTCTTTACTCGAAAGAGGTAATCCTCGATGCCCGATCAAGACACGCAGAAGCTTGACAACGGCGATGCAGAGCCGAAGGCGGGCACGGCACCGGACTCAAGCAAGCTACACTTATGGTCCGGTCGAGGTGTCCAGTTCTGGTTGTTTTGCGTCCTGCTCGTGCTCGCCCTGGTCGGGATGGGCTTGACGCAAGCCACCGAAGGGGGCGGAGCGCTATATTGGTTGGTTGTACTCTGGGTCTACGTGGTGCTCAGCCTGGTGCGAGCCTGGTTGCAGGCCAGAAAACGCCATGGCTCGATCTGGTCCGAAATCCATCTGCATCTGTTTCACTGGCTGGGCGCCTTGGTGGCGCTGTACATCATCTTCGGGCTCGAGCGCCACGACATCCTTTCCCGGGACGCCGCGTCCAATGTCTCAATGGTCATTCTGGCCCTGTCCAGTTACCTGGCCGGGCTTCACTTCGAACGTATGTTTGTCCTGATCGGAATCATTTTGGCGATCATGGCGGTCGTCGGTGCCGTCGTCGAACAATACACGCTCTGGATGATCATCGTTCCGACTTCGCTTGTTGCCGCCTGGCTGTTTCTCAAGAGCAGACACTCGCAAAAGGATTCCTGACGGCGCTGCAAAGCCCGGGGAGAGGCTTGGTGCCGTCCCCCTGGGTAAGCGTGCTCGTCCGGGGCGCCCTGTTGGCTTCAGGCGACTGCCGGAAAACAATATACCAAATGCGCCGGATTCTCGTTCGTATTCAAGGCGTGCCGGCCGGCGCATAGCAGGTTATGTAACGGCGGGCACAACGCAGAAGCCGACCGAAATGACAAGCAGGCTGGTCTGTCATTTGACAGAGATCGCCTCGGTCTATGGGCTGCAAGACCTGTTTTTCGTCATTCTGACGACCTTTCTGTTGTAGTTCGTCGGATCGTTGTCGGGCTCGATACCCGGCTGCGCCCCGGGCAAAAGAGCGCAGGGCTTGAGCGTTGGATCACCCGGGCGAGCTTCGCCCAACCCAAGCGGATCCGGAGATCGGTTTTGGCGTCGGCCACGAGCGTGCCGAGCGACAACGGTTGAGCGATGAACCGATCCAGGGCGGGTCGGCGGGCGAGAGGTTCTGACCAATCGAGTCTGACCCCATTGATCCAAAATATCGAGTGGCAGACATGGTTAAGTAGGCGTATCATCGGTTCGAAGTACAAGGTCATTTGCGATCCGCTTACCTTGCCCGCATAGGGAAATTCGGGGTTGCGGATTAGAATGAAGGACTAGACGGGGTGTTTCCCGGGGAAAACCGGGTATCGCGCAAGGCACCCCGTGTCATCACCAAGCGACGACATGGGGGGGCCTCCATGGCTAAGACCGTTATTATCGGCGCCGGGTTCTCCGGACAGTACGCGGCGTTGATCCTGCAGAAAGCATTGAAGGACGTGGATGGTGATCATGAGATCGTCGTGGTCAATCTCCATCCCAGGTTCACGTACATCCCCTCGCTGATCTGGGTGGGTATCGGCCAGATCAAACCCGCGAAGGCTCAGTTCGAGCTGCAGCCCGTCTACGACAAGTTAGGGATCGAGTTCATTCAGGGGCGAGCCAAGGCGATTCATCCGGACGACGAATACATCGTCGTTGAGACGGACGACGGCGTCTCGCAACAGGTGTCGTACGATTACCTGCTCATCGCGACCGGTCCTTATCTCAACTATGCTGCCACGCCGGGGCTGGGGCCGGAAGACGGTTTCACGCAGTCAATCTGTACTCCGCCACACGCCGAACAAACCGCCGCGACCTACCGGCTCTTGCTGGAACGACTCAAAAAGGGTGAAAAGGCCAAGGTCGTCGTGGGGACCGGGCACGGAAGCTGTACCTGCCAGGGGGCGGGGTTCGAGTTCATCTCGCTGCTGCACAACGACCTGAAGGACCGCGGTCTGCGGGACCGGGTCGAGATGACGTGGCTCTCCAACGAGCCGCGGGCGGGAGACTTCGGAATCGACGGTTTCGAGATGAAACGCGGCCCTGTCATCTTTTGCTCGGAAGACATGGCCACTGCACTGTTTCAGCAGTACGACATCCGCATGGAATTGCACAGTCATGTGCACCAGATCGATGACAAGGCGATTCATACCGAAAACGCCAGTGGTGAATTCAAGGACATCGAATACGATTTTGCCATGTTGATTCCCCCGTTTCGGGGCCAGCCGCTCGAATACCGGGACAAGGAGGGCAACGACATCAAGGACCGGATGTGCAATCCGGCCGGCTTCGTCAAGGTCGATGCCTTTTACGGGAAACGCTACGAGGATCTTGTCTGCTTCGACTGGCCCAAAACCTATCAGAGCCCCGAGTACCCGAACGTCTACAGTTGCGGGATCGCATTTGCGCCGCCGGGGTGCACCTCGCGTCCCTACACCTCGCCCAATGGTGTTCAGCTGATGCCGGCGATACCGCGCACCGGCTACACCTCGGAACTGACCGGCAAGGCGGCCGCGTTGAACATCGCCGAGATGATCCAGGGGCGGGAACCCTGCCATACCGCCTCGCTCGCCGAGACCCCTGGCATGTGCATCGCCTCGCTCAAGAATTCCTGGCTGCGGGGTTCGGCGGCGACGATCGGCATCTATCCTATCGTGCGAAACAAGGCCGCGTTTCCGGACACTGGGCGGGACTTAGGTTTGGGCAACGTTGAGATCGGGCTGGCCGGCGCGTGGCTGAAGAAAGGCCTGCACCACGGTTTTCTGTACAAGCTCAGTGCAAAGCCAGGCTGGCAGTACATACCCTGACACGGCTTGCCGAAAAATTTCCGGTCGGGTGCGTGCCAGGCTCGGGCTGAACCGGAGGAGAGAAAACGCAGATCAGACGGACATCAATAGCAGCCAGGGAGATACATCCCGGTATTTCGCGACAAGCGTACAACAGTAATCCGGGATTACATCAAGTGGAGGAAAATCTCATGCAATACGTGATGATCGAAAGTGAAAAGCGCAAGCAGCAGAACCTGTTGGTTCAGGTATGGCGCTTCGTTATCTTGTCCAATCGATTCGTGAAACTGCTGACCTGCGGGGACTGCAAATATCCCGAGCGTGAGCAGGGCGGCGAGGACCTTCAACCGTCCGCCGATACCGGGCAACCCAGACGGGTGGTCTGAAACTCGATATCGTGCTGCCCGGCCCTTTGCCGGACGGGGGACGGAGAATAACGGACGCACAACACACCGCACTTTCCCAGCCCGCGTGGGCGTGATGGGAATGGTTCGAGGTTGAGGCTGGCCCGCCGTTGCGGTTTCAGCGTCAGCCAGCCATCGAAGTACGCCGCCGCGGGCTGCCTCCTTTCAACGCCATACAGGATGGACGTATGCGGTTCGTCACCAAGGTCTACTGAACCTGCCTCACTGCTTCCTCAAAGGCCAACTACTCCCCAGTATTCTCCGCCGCATCGTCCTCCATCGAGTACTCCAGTAACTCCCCTGTCCAGGGATCCAGACGAAGCTTGACAGGCTGGCCCCGGTATTCGGCCTCCACCTCCCAGTCGTAATCCTCTCGCTCGATCTCGAGGATAGGATCGAAACCGGCGAGTTCCAGCTTGCGAACCAGTCTGGACAGCGGGAGCTGTCTGGGCGCCCGAGGCAGGTAGGCCATCGGGGGTTGTTGTCCCCGGGGAGCGGATATCGAATCCGCTGTGGTCGGGGGACAGGGATATCCGCGTGCCGGATCGCACCTGGATTGCGAATCCGCGGAGGCCATCGCGGGAAGGCCGATCACCACTAGCAGCAGGAGGGTACGCATGGTCGGGCTCCGGTTGGTGTGTTCAGTCGAATACCATACCACCGAATCGAACAGAGTAGGATACGGTGAGTGCGCGGACCTGGAGGAGAGCGACGCGGCACACAATATGGCGACAGATCGCGGACAGCAATGCGGTAAAAGTCAGGGTCCAGGTATGCATGGAAACTCGCTCACCACAGGACCGATACAGATTCAATACGGACTAGGTCGGCCGCATTTGAAATCCGAGAATCGCTTTGCCCGTCGGTGGCCGGGAGTGTCGTGTCTGCTACGGCGGTCCAGGCCGTCAGGCCCGTCCCGCCACCGGTGGAATTTGATCAGACAATCAAGGGCTTCCGCTCCCGGGGTCGCACCGACTGAGAAGATGTCGTCGGTGCCAATGCGGATGCGATGTGCTTACGTGCGGTTGCCATGGCCAGATCGGCAGCAACCTGCACTTCCCCCGCCGCGATCAGACGTACGTCCGTGATGCCGATAAAGCCGAAGATGTGCCTCAGATATCCGGTCGCGAAGTCGACCTTGCTTCCGATCGGGGTACCGCCGGATGCCGTCGCCAGGTACACCGGACGATCGCCCAGCAGGCCGACCGGACCGTTCTCGGTGTAACGGAAGGTTTCACGCGCGCGGCAGACCAGGTCGACCCAGGCCTTGACCGACGCCGGGACACCGAAGTTGTAGATAGGTACCGCCATGACAATGGCGTCGGCATCCGTAATCTCGCGGATAAGGAGGTCCGACAGCGCGAGTATGGCACGATGTTCGGCGGTCCGTTCGGCGGGATCGGTAAAGTTGGCGTTCAGCCAGTCCTCGTCGAGCAGTGGCAGGGTTTCCGCGAGCTCGCGTCGCACCACCCGGGCTCCCGGGTGTCGTTCACGAAGACGCTGGATGAGATCGTCTGCGAGCCGGCGGGTGACCGATCCCTCGGTTCGTGCACTGGCGTCGATACGAAGTATATTCATTTCGATGTTATCCGCTGTGTCATGCGTTTAATGGGCCGGAATCGCGGTCCGGGTCCGCCGAAGGCGCTCGACGGACCAGGCCCCCGGTCCGTGCAGGGCCACCATGAGCAGTCCACCGGCGATGGCCAGGTTCTTCATGAACAGGATCGACTGCATCTGGTCGGCGAAATCGGCGTGGAAGAGCAGGGCGGCCAGCAGACTGAATCCGGCAAGCGCTGCGGCGGCGATCCGTGCGCCGAAGCCCAGCAGCAGCGCCAATCCGCCGCCGAGTTCGAGTGCGATCACCAGTGGCAGCAGCATGCCGGGCACCCCGGCACTCTCCATGTAGGTCTGTGTCGCGGCGTACCCGCCGATCTTGCTGATGCCGGCGCCGATGAATATCAGGGCCATCAGCGCGCGGGCGATGAGGGTTCCCGGTGGGTTCGATATGGATGGATTCATGTTTCATCTCCTGAATGTGGAACTCGATCGGCCGTTCCGATCGATGGGGGAATTTTCTTCGTTGCTAATGAGGAGATAAAGGGGTATAGATAGGAAATATTTTCCCTGATTGAGCAACAATTAGAGATGAACCGCTACGAGGAACTGTCTGCCTTCGTCGGCGTTGTGGATCACGGGGGGTTCAGTGCGGCGGCCGAGCGTATGGGGAGCGCGAAATCCGCTGTCAGCCGTCGGGTCGGTGACCTGGAAGCGCGTCTCGGTGTGCGGCTTCTCAATCGCACGACCCGCAGACTGAGTCTCACGGACGCCGGTCGCGTGTTGCACGAACGCGCGCTGCGAATCCTCGCCGATTGGGAGGAGGCAGAACAGATGGTGTCCGCCGACAGCACTCAGTTGTCAGGGCGACTCAAGGTCGCCGCGCCGCTCTCGTTCGGTATCCGCTATCTGGGGCCTGTCGTGGCGGGGTTCGCCAAGGCGCATCCGGACGTGCAGATGGAGGTGGACCTTGGGGACAGGGAGGCGGACCTGGTGGAAGAGGGCTTCGACCTCGCGATCCGGATCGGCGAACTCGCGGATTCCACCCTGGTGGCGCGCCGGTTGAACACGGTCGACATGGTCTGCGTGGCCAGTACGGCGTATCTCGATACCCATGACCGTCCCGAAGCGCCGGAGGAGTTGAATCGGCATCAGGGACTGCGATACACACACGCGAAGCGCGGTGCGACCTGGCGGTTCCGCGATCGTGATGGCAGGGTACATCAGGCCCGGCCCCGGACGGTGCTCGCCGCCAACAACGGCGATCACATCGCACAGGCGTGCGAAGCGGGTCTCGGCGTTGCGATGCTGCCTCTGTTCATCGCGCACGACGGCATTCGGAGCGGGACCCTGGAACGTGTGCTGACGGACTACCGGCTCGATGCGGTCGGTATGTACCTGGTCTATCCACCCGGCCGATATTCCTCGCGGCGTGTGCAGGTCTTCTCGGGACACATGGCCGATCACTTCAGGGAGAAGCCGCCGTGGGAGGATTGTCCGGGTGTGAAGGAGGGGTCCTGAATCCCCTTCCCGCGAGTGGCAATCACGCGTAGGGGGCGAACGGATCGCGCCGCTGCCGTCGAACTGCTGATGGGCGATGGAGCGCGATCGCCAGCCCGGCATACCCGGCCCGCACTTGAACTCACAGAAGCTTCGCACCGAACCCGGCTGCAGCAGTTCCCGCGGGACGTCTCGCGGGGGCAGATACCAGGTGGGGGGGCGACTGGTTTCGAGGACTCGAAATGCACGACGGGTCTGCGCAATGATGCGTCCGTCAAATACGATCTGGATGTTTCGGTCGCTTAGGCGATTGCCGGAAAATGGCATACCAGATCGCGCCGGGTGAACTGCGAAGCAGTGAACGGCTTGGGCAGGAAGCCCAAGACCGGTGCCCAAGCAAAGCAGGGAAGGCGCCGCGCCGGGATCGTTCGTCATCAAGGCGCGACAACAGGCGCATAGTCTAACTATGTCACTGTTGTCGCAACACAGAGGACGGACGAAAAGACAAGCAGGGTGGTATGTCATTTGACAGAAATCGCCTTATCTCGATCCTTGGTGGTCGCGGGTAGTCCCAGACGGATTCCTGACGCGGACCCGGCGCCTCACGCCGCATCGTGTTTCACATCCGTTGTTGCGTCTTGCCTTCTTGACTGTAGAAACGCAGATCTCCCAGACACAGGTCTGCCGTGAAATGACGTCCGATCGCCACGAGTCCGAGGCGGGTTAGCCGACTGGTGTCAAGCCGGGTCTTGATTCGGTAGGCTTCGAACGATGAAAACGGTATCCGGATCACGTGCCACTCGGGTGCGGTGACGAATGCCGCCCGATACGATTGCCAGGGCAACCAGAGGTCGCTGGTTCGAAGGTGGACGTTGTATTGCTCCCCGTTTCCGGAGACGAGTAATTGCAAACCGGCGAATGTGCTGACGTTCCAGTGCTTGCCACCGGCAGGGTCCAGCGCCATCTGCACGAATCCGCCACTATTCGCGGTATTGACCGTGCCGCTCAATCGGAGGCAGCCTCGGTCTCCATGCCGGTCGGGTCTCAGGTCTGCTGTCGAGATTCCACCCATGACCTGATCGGTTACCAGTCGCCACTGCCCGCCGCGGCTTGCTTTCAGGCTGCCACTGCTGCGATCGTCGATCAGCGCGTCGCTTGTCGTGCCTTCGCCAGCGTGTCCCCCACCCGCTATAGCGGTGAACAACATGGCGGTCAGGCCGTTCCGTCTACCCGGCCCGTTCATGTCCGGAATACTCACGCTGCGTCGTCGTGCCTGTTGCGCACGGATTTGTCGGGCAGCATTCCTCGCAGCATTGGTGTCTTGCGTTCATTCGATCCGGTTCCCCCATGGCATGTACGAATTCCGTGATGTCGTCGGCGACGGGAGCCCAACCCTGGAAAGGTTCGGCGACGGCGCCAATAATTCGCAGGTGTCCGATGTCCGGGTAGTAGATGGTGGTTACGGCAACATCATGTTCCAGCGCCCGCGAGGCGAGGTTGCGTGTGTTTCTTACCCAAACCGTATTGTCTTTCAGGCCGTGCATCAGCAGCATGGGCGGCGTCCTGAAGTCAACGAAATTGATGGGTTGAGATGCGAGTTGAAGATCTTCAGGCCCGAATATTTCTATCAGGCCATCATCGGTCAGTGGCAGAAAGTCATAGGGCCCCGCGAGGCCGATGAATCCCGACAGCCAGCTCTGGTCACCCCCCACATCACGCAGATACCGGCAGTCGGTCGCAAGCATCGCGGCAATGTGTGCGCCGGATGAATGACCCATCGCGAAAAGCATGTCCGGGTCACCACCATATTCGGAAACATTCCCGTGCGCCCACGCGACCGCCCGAGCCCCGTCTTCGACAAATGCCGGGAAGCGTACCTCGGGGTATTGCCGGTAATCTGCGATGATCGTCAGGATACCGCGAGAGGCGAGGGCCTGCCCGACGAAGCGGTAGTCGTCGCGGTCGCCGAAGGTCCACCTGCCACCGTAGAAGAAGACGACAGTCGGATATGGGGGGCTTCCCGAATCCGGCATGTACACGTCGGCCTTCTGCCGAGGGAGCTGACCATAGGGAATGGCGGATTTCAGCCTGTAGCCGGATTCGGGCGTCAGTCCGTCGACGATCGACAAGGCAGAGCACCCTGTGAGAGCGCCAATCAGGATGGTTACAGTGAGTAGTTTTAGGCCTGAACTCGTCAATTCCGCTCCCACATCTTCTCGTATCCTGTCAATCGGGAGATCGTCCGGTCCCGGTGGGTCGGACAGCGGGTGAACCGTTGGGCAGCCCGATCCGTACCCAGTTCAAGATATACGTCCTGGACGCCAGGTCGGTTTTTCTTGCTTAATGGAAAACCCGATTGGGGTGTCGAGATAAGGCGATTTCTGTCAAATGACATACCATCCTGTTTGTCTTTTCGTCCGTCCTCCGTGTTGCGACAACCGTGAGATAATTCGACGATGCGCCTGTTGTCGCGCCTTGATGACGAACGAAAACCCGACGAGATCTGGTATGACATTTTCCGGCAATCGCCTGACACAATGAAATCATCCAGCGGGCAAGCGCCGGATCCCGAGGATAGAGCGGGTCTTCGCCTGGTATTCGGGGCAAGCGGGTACGTCGGCTCGCATCTCGTCCCGCGCCTTCTCGCCAGAGGCATCGACGTTCGCGCTGTCTCGCGGCGCCCGGAGGTGCTGAAGGCGCGCAACTGGCCGTGTGTTCAGGTTTGCCAGGCGGATGCCCTTGAACCGGAGACGCTGCCCCCGGTGCTCGAGGGTGTCGACACAGCCTATTATCTCGTGCACTCGATGGCTGCGGGGAAAGAATTCGGTCGCCTCGATCTAGCGGCGGCATCCAATTTCGCCAGGGCCGCGGCCAGTGCCGGCGTCCGGCATATCATCTATCTCGGCGGGCTGGTGCCGGACGACGCGGATTCCGAGCACATCGTATCGCGCCGCGATACCGGCATGGTTTTACGCGCGGGGACGGTGCCCGTGACCGAAGTGCGTGCCGGCATCATCGTGGGCCCGGGTTCGGCAGCCTTCGAGGTCATGCGTGACCTCGTCTATCACCTGCCCGTCATGATTACGCCCCGCTGGGTCAGAGCAAAGTCACCGCCTATCGCGCTCGACAACCTGCTGGAGTACCTGATCCGGCTCCCGCAGCACGACGAGGCGGCCGGACGGACCTACGATGCCGCCGGACCGGAAACCCTGACTTACGAGGAGATGATGCGCATCCTGGCGGAGGTCGCCGGCCGTCGTCCGCCGACGATCGTGCCGGTATCCGTGCTGTCGCCACGCCTGTCGTCTTACTGGCTGAAGTATGTTACGTCGGTGCCTACTAATGTGGCTCGGGCGCTGATCGAGGGTTTAAGGCACGACTTTACGGCCCACGGCGATCCGCTACGAGCCCTCGTACCCCAGGACTTGCTGGATTTCCGGTGCAGCGTCGAGGCTGCGTTCGCGGCTGAGCGGCAGAGCGCCGTGGAGTCCCGCTGGGTGGAAGGGGCGTTCAGTCTGCGAAACGATCGCATCGACTACGGCTATTACGCCAAACAAGCCTCCGGGAGCGCAATGTCCACTGCGTCACCCGCGGCACTGTGGAAGATCGTGTCGGAGATCGGCGGGGACAACCGGTACTATTTTCTCAATGGATTGTGGACCGCACGCGAGGTGATCGACTGGGTGGCGGGAGGTTCCGGGTTGCATCGAGGCCGACGCCACCCGACGGACCTGAGGACCGGGGACAGGATCGACTCTTGGGAGGTGATCGGTGTCGATCCGGAGCGCCGCTTGACGCTACGTTTCGGTATGCGCGCACCGGGGGCGGGTGTACTCGAACTCAAGCTCAGTCCTCTTTCGACAGGTCTGACGCGCGTGACCGCGACCGCCTACTGGCACCCGGCGGGCGTATGGGGATTGATGTACTGGTTCTCGCTCGAGCCAGCGCATCTGGTGATTTTCAAGGGTCTCACGCGCGAGATCTGTCGCCGAGCCGAGGCGATGGAGTCGACGGTCTCAGGGGTCGACTGAATCTCGTATCGCTCGGAGAATCCGGAACCATCGGCGTGGGTCGAGTCGTGACGGCTGGCCCCTGATATTGTGCGTTGCCGCAGGCACCCTGGAACCGGTAGAGTCTCCCCGTCCGAGTCCAACCCTGTACAAGAGCCTGCCTGATGAGCCGATTTCCCGCGTTTTCTGCAATCCTATTTTCCAACCTTTGGATCGAGGCAGCCCAGGCGGCTGACGATACCAACAGCGTCCTAAACACCGTCTTCGATCGCATCAACGGTGCAGTCGCGTCGGTGCTTTTCTTCGATGTCTGGCCCGGCGCGGGCGAGATGCCGTTCATCGTCGCCTGGTTGATCGTTGGCGCCGTCTACCTCACGCTGCGCATGGGGTTTGTCAACGTTCGGGTCCTGGGTCATGCGCTGGCAATCATCCGCGGCAAGTACCGCACCCCGGAGGACCGTGGAGAGGTGACCCCGTTCCAGGCCCTGTCGACGGCATTGTCGGCTACGGTCGGTCTCGGCAACATCGCGGGCGTGGCGATCGCCATCGGCATCGGCGGACCGGGCGCGACGTTCTGGATGATCGTCGCCGGATTCCTCGGCATGACGTCCAAGTTCACCGAGGTGACGCTGGCGCAGATGTACCGCGAGGTACGCCCCGATGGAAGGCTGATGGGGGGCGCGATGGAGTATCTGTCCAAGGGGTACGCCGAGCGCGGCATGGCTGACTTCGGCAAGGCGCTGGCGGTGGTGTTCGCGCTGCTGACCGTGGTTGCATCGTTGGGCGGCGGCAACGCCTTTCAGGTCAGTCAGGCGCTCGGTGCGGTGCAGGGCAAAGTCGCGTTTTTCGACACCTACCCCTGGGCATTCGGCCTGATCATGGCGTTTGCCGTCGGCGTCGTCATCATCGGCGGTCTGCGCCGTATTGCGCATACCGCCGAGGCGGTGGTTCCGGCGATGGTGGCGATCTATCTCGGGGCCGCGATCTGGATCATCGGCTCGCATGCGGTGGAGATCCCGCGGGCGCTCAAGCTTATTGTTACCGAGGCCTTCGTGCCGACCGCCGTTACGGGGGGATTTGTCGGCGTCATCGTGCAGGGGTTCAGACGTGCGGCGTTCTCCAGCGAGGCGGGGATCGGGTCCGCCGCCATCGCCCACTCCGCTGCCAGCGTCAAGTACCCGGTCCGACAGGGCATGGTGGCGTTATACGAGCCCTTCATCGACACTGTGATCATCTGTACGATCACCGCCCTGGTGATCATCCTGACCGGTGTCTACGCGCAGCCCGAGTACGCGGATCTGATCGCCCGAAACGAGGGCGCGGCCCTGACCTCCGAGGCCTTCGGTTCGGTGCTCTCGTGGTTTCCCTTGGTGCTTTCGGTTGCCGTGATCCTGTTCGCCTACTCGACCATGATCTCCTGGTCCTACTACGGCGAACGCTGCTGGACCTACGTCTTTGGCGAGCGTTTCTCGATCGTGTACCGGCTGATGTTCATCGCCTTTGTCGTCATAGCGTCGATCACCAGCGCCGGATACATCCTGGATTTCAGCGACCTGATGCTGCTGGGGATGGCGTTCCCCAATTTCCTCGGCCTGTACCTGTTGCAGGGCAAGGTCAGGCAGGCACTGGACGAGTATATGGCGAAGTTGCGCACCGGGGAGTTCCGGCACTGACGGGTGCGATTCGGTTTCGGATGACCGGGGGGCAGGGAGAAGCCGGGTGGCATCCCGCCGGAATGCCGGTCGGGATGCCACCCGCAGAGGGAGAGCTCAGGACATGTAGAGTCCACCGTTGACGGGCAGGTTGGCGCCGGTGATGTAGCCGGCCTCTTCCTCGACCAGATACGCGACGGCGCCGGCGATTTCTTCAGTGATCGGGTTCCGGTCCTCGAGCAGCTTCGTCAGCGCGATGCTGCATGCGTCGGGTGACGCGACGTCCATTGCCAGCGTTTCGATGTCGTAACCGCCCGCAGACTGTTCCGCACGCCACGCTTCAGCCCGCTCGTCTTCCATCGGATGAATAGACGGCGATGACATCGAAACCGTCGCTGGACAGACGGCGGCAGATGGCGGTCCCGATTCCGCCAATGCCGCCGGTTACCAGAGCGGTTTTTGCTTTCATTACAGGTCTCCGGGATGCTCAGGCGGCTTTGTGGTCCGATACCTGAGCGACCTTCTCCATGCGACTCTTGGCCTGCGCGGTGCCGGCTTCGACCCAGTCCTTGTACTCCTCACGACTCTTGTTGAGGATCTCCATAACCTGCTGATTGCTCTCGATGAGCTGTTCACCCAGTTCGCGGGCCAGCTCGGCCTGCTTGCTGTACAGTTCGTCGACGCGCTTGGCGTCTTTTGCCAATTCCACCTGTTTATTGCCCGTTTCGAAGTACAGCTTCATCACTTCCATCTGCTTACCGGACAGCTGATCCCAGACCTTGAGGTTCAAATCAGTGAGTTTGCGCAGGTTGGTATAGTTTTCGTCGGCGGTTTTGGAAACCAGATCGAAGACATCATTGAGGTTCATCGTTTCGCTCCTTTTGTGCGTTGCAACAACTGCTGCACTGCACAATACGAAACCTCTACACCCCTGTCAAGCCTTTTTTGTGCGCCGCACAATTATCTCATTATCCAGGGGTAGCCGCCTCGCGGAGACGGGTGAAACAGGGGAGGCGCGACTCGGTCGGACCTTGCCGCATCAGGATTTTTCGGAATCCTTGTCGCTTGAGAGCCCGGCGGCCTGAATGAAGCTGCGCTGCATGTCGCTCCACATCTGGAGATTTTTCCTGGTCAGGATGTTGAAGGTCTCCATCGGGTCTTTTGGAATGCCTTCCTGCGCCTCTCGCTGCTGGTTGGCGAAGAGATTGAAGCTTTCCTCGAGGTAGCGGGAGAACACCCCCTGCAGGGTACCCCCGTAGAAGCGAATCAACTGCGCCAGCATCTCCGCGGTAAACAACGGCCGCCCGCCCGCTTCCGCCTCGATGATGATCTGCATCAGGATCTGTCGGGTCAGGTCCTCCTTGGTGGCGGAATCCACCACTTTGAACTTGATGCCGGACATAACCAGGATACGCACGTCCGCCAGGGTGATGTATTTGCTCTGGCCGGTGTCATAGAGTCTGCGGTTGGGATACTTCCTGATGATACGTTCTTCGATCACACCACTACTCCGAATAGGAGAACCCTGAATCAAGTGGCTGTGACGATGCATCAAAGCGTCCCGTGCGCCGCGTCCGCCTCGCTCCTTTCTTCAGGGTTTCTCCAGGCCTCCCGGTGGTACCGCAACCGGCCCGGTCAATGCATGTACTGACCGCCGTTGATGGACAGATCCGAACCGGTTACGAAGGCGGCCTCATCGGAGACCAGAAATGCGATCGCCGCCGCGACCTCCTCCGGACGCCCGAGGCGGCCGACCGGGATCTGGGCGACGATCTTGTCCCGAATCGCCTCCGGCACGGCCATGACCATCTCCGTGGCGATATACCCCGGGGACACGGTATTGACCGTGATCCCATTGCGGGCCACTTCCTGGGCCAGAGCCTTGGTGAAACCGTGCATGCCGGCCTTGGACGCGGAATAGTTGGTCTGCCCGATCTGGCCCTTCTGTCCGTTGATGGACGCGATATTGATGATACGTCCATAACCGCGCTCGAGCATGCCGTTCAGCGCCGGGCGCACGATATTGAACAAGCTGTCCAGGTTGGTGCCGAGCACATCGCGCCACTGCGATTGCTCCATCTTGCGCAGGGTCTTGTCGCGGGTGATGCCGGCATTGTTGACGATGACGTCGATGCGACCCAGGTCCGCCTCGATGCTCGCTATCATCTGCTTGCACTGCTCGAAGTCAGAGACATCGGCTGGGTAAAGGGCCACATCCACCCCTCGTTCTTTCATCTCCTGCTGCCACTTGCGGGCCTTTCCCTCGCTTCGGAAGCTGGAAACAACCCTGAATCCCTCTTTAGCCAGGCGCTGGCAGATGGCACTGCCAATACCGCCGTATCCACCGGTAACCAGTGCCACTCGTTGGTCATCAGACATCAACCTATCCTCCTTTCCTCAGTGTAGACGCGCATATCGTCAGGCCCTTTCTATCGCCATGGCGACACCCATGCCGCCGCCGACGCACAAGGTAGCGAGCCCCTTTTTTGATTCGCTGCGCTTCAGTTCGTAAATCAAGGATACCAATACCCGACAACCGGATGCACCTATCGGGTGGCCGAGCGCAATGGCGCCGCCATTGACGTTGACCTTGTCGGTGTCCCAGCCCATTTCCTGGTTGACCGACATCGCCTGGGCGGCGAAGGCCTCGTTGGCTTCGACCCGATCGAGATCGGTGACCTGCCAGCCGGCCTTCTCCAGACACTTGCTGGAGGCCGGAATCGGGCCGGTGCCCATGATGGCGGGATCGACTCCGGCACTGGCAAAGGCCACGATGGTCGCCAGCGGTGCGAGGCCCAGTTCCTCCGCCCTGGCACGGGTCATGACCATTACGGCAGCCGCGCCGTCATTGATACCGGAGGCGTTGCCTGCCGTCACGGTTCCCTCGCGGTCGAAGGCCGCGCGCAGCTTGGCCAACCCCTCGGCCGTCGTACCGTGGCGGGGGAACTCGTCCTGCTTGAAGATGATCGGGTCGGCCTTGCGCTGCGGTACCTCGACCGGGATGATCTCCTCGTCGAAGACGTTGTTTTTCTGCGCGGCCTCGGCGCGTTGTTGGGATTCGGCGGCGAAGGCGTCCTGACCGGCACGGCTGAACTCATATTTTTTGGCGATGTTCTCCGCCGTCACGCCCATGTGGCACTGGTTGAAGACATCCGTTAGACCCTCGGAAATCATGCTGTCGACCATCTTCCAGTCGCCCATCTTCATCCCATTGCGTGAGCCCGGCAGCACATGCGGCGCGAGACTCATGTTTTCCTGGCCACCGGCAATCACGATGTCCGCATCGCCGCAAGCGACCGCCTGCATGGCCAAATGCACCGCCTTCAGGCCCGAGCCGCAGACCTTGTTGATGGTCATTGCCACTACCGTGTGGGGCAGCCCGGCACCCAGTGCCGCCTGTCTGGCAGGGTTCATGCCAACCCCTGCCGTGAGCACCTGGCCGAGAATGACCTCGTCGATCTGATCCGCGGTCACGCCCGTCTTTTCCAGCAGTCCCTTGATGACGATGGACCCCAGTTTGCTCGCAGGGATTCCAGACAGCGACCCGCCGAAAGTCCCGATAGCGGTGCGGCCAGCGGCTACGATTACGACATCTTCACTCATGTACGACGTATCTTCACTCATGGTGACTCTCCTCCTTCTTTAGTGGGATGTGACTTAGGCGATTACCGGAAAAAGGCATACCAGGTCGCGCCGGATTTTCGTTCGTCATCCAGGCGAGACAACAGGCGCATCGTCGAACGATGCAACGGCTGTCGCAACACAGAGGACGGACGACAAATTCAAGCGGGATGGTATCTCATTTGACAGAATATCGCCTAAGTGCGCAGTGGGGCAATTAGAGCAGAGCTTGCTGCGACGCACAATATGTTTATTGTATTGCGCAAATTCAAATGCTAGGCTGGGTTGCAACCATCACAAGTGGGCTTACGGATCATGACTACATATGCATTCTGGAATGATGACTGGATGGACACCCAGCGCCGGTACTGGGAACAGTGGACCGAGATGCAGCAACAGGCGCTCGGCATCAAGAAACCGCCGTCTAGTCCCTGGGAGCAGGCGATGGAACACTGGCGGGGCGCGGTACAGGGCGCCGTGCCTTCCCCCGGTCAGGACTTTTTCGGCAAGATGATGGATCAGGGCAAGGCCTTCTTCCAGATGGCCGAGCAGACCATGCAGGCTGCCAGCGGCCAGGAAAACGTCGCTGATGCCTGGGCGCGCCTTCTCGCCGGTCTGACCGAGGGCTTTCGTCAGACTCAGGGCAGCGACGCGTTCAGGCAGGCGACTGCATTCTGGGAGATGCCGCTGGACAATTGGAACCGCATGGCTTCGGCGATATCTCCCGTACCGGGTGACATACTGAAGAGCATGCCGCATGGCGGCGTCAGGGAGCAAGTCGATCGCATGCTGGGCGCACCCGGGCTGGGTTATATGCGGGAGAGCCAGGCACAGTACCAGAGTCTCATGCAGGCGGTCATGGAGTACCAGGAGGCGCTGGCGAAATACAGCCTGTTCTTCAGCCGCATGGGTGAGAAATCGGCCAAATTGCTGCAGATGCGCTGCAGCGATGCCCCGGTTGAATCGGCTCGCCAGTTGTACGACACCTGGGTGGGTTGCTGCGAGGAAACCTACGCGGCGGAGATCATGAAGGACGACTACACGCAGCTCCACGGCCGCATGGTCAATGCCCTGATGAAACTGAAAAGCCGCTGGGGCGAGATATTCGACGAGTTGTTGAGCGCGATGAATATCCCCACCAGGGACGACCTGCGCACCCTGCAGGGGCGCATGCACGAGCAGAGACGGGAGAACAAGTCCTTGCGTACCGAGATCAATGTTCTGCGTCGCGAATTCAAGAAGATTCAGGCCGATGAGGCGAAGCCGGCAGTAAAGCAAACCGTAGAGAAAACGCCGACCGGGAAGACCGCGGCGCCGGGTACAAAGAAAGTGGCTGCGAAAAAGCGCTAAGACGAACAGATGCCAGTAGGAGGATTCGACGTGATCAATTTCCAGATTCGCCCCGACAAGCTTGCCGAGGAGATGGTGGACTACAGCCGCAAACTCGGCCAGGGCATCGAGAACCTGATCGATGTCGGCGAAATCGATACGGGCGTGAGTGCACGAACCCCGGTCTATAGGGAAGACAAGCTGGTCCTGTACCGCTATGACAGACCACAGGGAGTGACGGCGAGCAACGATACACCAGTACTGATCGTCTATGCACTCGTGAACCGCCCGTACATGACCGATATTCAGGAAGACCGTTCCACCATCCGCGGTCTCCTGGAGACCGGCCAGGACGTTTACCTGATCGATTGGGGTTATCCCGACAGTTCCGATTTCGCGCTGACCATGGACGACTACATCAACGGCTACATCGACCGTTGCGTAGATCATGTCTGCGAGGCTCACGGACTGGACAGCATCAATATCCTCGGCATCTGCCAGGGCGGTACTTTCAGCCTGTGCTATACCGCACTGCATCCGGAAAAGGTACGCAACCTGGTGACCATGGTGACGCCGGTCGACTTCAAGACACCGGACGACGTGCTTTCAGCCTGGGTACAACACATCGATATCGACATGCTGGTGGATACCGTCGGGAACATCCCCGGCGAAATGCTCAACTGGACCTTCCTGTCGCTGAAACCATTCAGCCTGACGGGTCAGAAATATGTCAACATGGTCGATCTGCTGGACGACCCGAAGAAGGTGAAGAACTTCCTGCGCATGGAGAAATGGATCTTCGACAGTCCGGACCAGGCCGGCGAGACCTTCCGCCAGTTCATCAAGGACTTCTACCAGAAGAACGCCCTGATCGCCGGCGAGGCCGAGATCGGCGGCGCTCGGGTCGACCTTGGCAACGTCACCTGCCCAGTGCTCAACATCTACGCACAACAGGATCACCTGGTCCCGCCCGATGCCACGACGCCGTTGGGCGGTCACATAGGCAGTAACGACTACAGTGAACTGGCGTTTCCCGGTGGCCACATCGGCATCTATGTCAGCGGTCGCGCACAGAAGGAACTCACCCCGGCGATCGGAAAGTGGCTGAACGCGCGATAGATCCTGTTTCTCAAGATTGCCTCGTGAGTGAATCGTAGCCTCGGACTATTCCACTCTTTGCAACCCGGAATCTCCCTGATTCCGGGGCAACGGAAGACGGGCCGATCGGGTCAAGGTTGAGCCTGGGGATTCCAGGCGGTCTAAGGGCCTATTTTGTCCGAAAATTCTCCTGGCCGGAACTTCCTCTAAGTAACGCTTTTTAAAGTACCCCTGTGGCTCCGTAGACTTCGGTTGCGGAAGAGGGTTCCTGCCACGCAAATCTTCGTCCGAGAAGCCGAAACAACTTCTCGTTGTGCGGACGGAAATAGGCCTGCAGTTTCATTTTCGTCGCTGAATCCACGTCCTCGCTCCGAGGAGCCGCATTTGCCTTCTGGTAGCCCTTGAGCTGGTGTCCGGGTAGTTGCAGGAACGCCAGTACCGAATCGTAAACCTCCTGCTGGTTACCGAAAAAATCTGAGCTCTCAAGAATCAGCACCTGGTTCCTGGGGAAATAAGAGAAAACCCGCTCGATCTGCTCAGCGTACAGACCGCGTTTCAAGTACGAGTGATAGCCATAGGAGAAACTGGTGTAGTTTTCGTCCTCCCAAAGCCTTTCCTCTTCACCACGCAGCCGTTCCTCCTCGACGCTTATCGCCTGCGGGAATGTCAGATGCTCTACGCCTAACCGTACGGCGTGTCTATAGTGTGAGAATGCCCGCTCTACGGGGTCCCTCAAGAGCAGAATAAGCTTGGCTTCGGGGACAGCGCGGGCAATGCGTCGCAGGGCGTGTGGGAAGTAGACGTAAGAAGGTGTCGATTCGCCGCTCAGCAAGGGCTGACCATGCAGCATCTCGAAAAGTCGTTTGTGAACGGAGAGGGGAAAGTGACGACGGTACCAGGTCGTACCCTGCTTGAAATGACGGGTGAAGAACCGCGTCTCCTTTTGTGAATCGATGAACCCGCGGGCCGCAGCGACTTGAGGATGTTGTGTCAGATAGTAGTAGAGCGAGCTCGTTCCGCTTTTCTGTGCCCCGATAATCAGAAAATCCGGCAATACCCTGAAAGGTGCTGTTGCGTCTCGGAACTTGTGCTTCAGTTTAGGTCGCATCGGTCTCTTCCGCAGCTAGTTATTGGCGCGCAACAACTGCGGCCTGTCAAAATGTCTCTTGTCCTCCCTGGTTATGTGTGCTCCTTATAATTAAAGGGGGTGGTCAGCTAGCGCCTCCACCCACTATATGTTGTGGTGCTGCGAATCAAAGCCATGTGCGATGTCAGGCTCGATTATGGGAACGGTATTGACTAAGGCGATTTCTGTCAAATGACATACCATCCTGCTTGTCTTTGTCGTCCGTCCTCTGTGTTGCGACAACAGTGACATAGTTCGACTATGTGCCTGTTGTCGCGCCTTGATGACAAACGATCCCGGCGCGGCGCTGTCCCTGCTTTGCTTGGGCACCGGTCTTGGGCTTCCTGCCCAAGCCGTTCACTGCTTCGCAGTTCACCCGGTGCGATCTGGTATGCCATTTTCCGGCAATCGCCTAAGATTGGACGCGTTTTCGTTTGATTCCGTAAATCGGCCACCTCTATATCTTGTACTAGGAGGCGCTAGCTGACTACTCCCTATAATTAACTAGTCAGTCTTCCAGAAAATAACTGTGATGCGGGCATCGAATCCGGCAACGTATGTTCAGGGATCCCCGATCGAATCGGCAGCCCTCGTGCAGGCCCCAGAGTATGGGGTATGGGGTCAAATCTAGCAATATAGTAAGAATTTTCCTGGTCAGTCAGGCTCTTTTTTGTTGGACCCCGGTCCTGTCCCGCTCGTCAGGATGGCTATATAAAACCAGATTTGACCCCTGAGGGCAGGGAAGTGTGAATTTCGTTGCGCGGCAAAACCGGTTATTCTGCCTCGCTTTGTTACATCCGCGGCGCGAACGCACCAGATTCCCAGTGTTGGCTTCTGGATTCCGCCCTGGGGAGCGGAATGAACCACCTGCCGATCCTGACTATTCTGTTGTTGCTGCCCGCCCTGGGGGCGGTCATGGTCGTGGCTCTGCCCGGATCGAACGTCGTTCTGATCCGCCGTGTTGCGCTCGTCGTTTCGATCCTGACGCTGGTTCCGGCCTGGAGCCTTCTTCTCGGTTTTGATACGCGGGTCGGAGGACTCCAGTTCTTCGAACGCCACACCTGGAACCCGCGCCTGGGAACCTCGTTTTCCCTGGGGCTGGACGGTTTTTCCTATCCCATGGTGCTGCTGGCGACCCTGCTCAGTCTGGTCGCCGTACTGGCCTCCGGCGGAATTCGGGAGAGGGTAAAAGGCTACTATCTGCTGCTGCTGGTCCTGGAGTCCGCCATGCTCGGGGTATTTATGGCCCAGGACTGGTCGCTGTTTTACGTCTTCTGGGAAATGACCCTGATCCCGCTTTTTTTTCTCATCGACCGCTGGGGCGGCAAGGGTCGCAAGACCGCGTCGCTGAACTTCGTGCTCTACACGATGGGCGGCTCGGTATTCATGCTGGTCAGCCTGCTGGTGCTGTTCGACAGCGGGCCGGGGCACTCCTTCTCCTTCGACGATCTGCGGGCGGGCGGTCGCCTGCTGGACGATCGCACGCAGGTGTTGATCTTCCTTGGTTTCCTGATTGGCTTCGGCGTCAAGATGCCGATTTTTCCCATTCATGGCTGGCTGCCGCTGGCTCATGTGGAGGCGCCGAGCCCGGTTTCCATCCTGCTCTCCGGGATCCTGCTCAAGATGGGTTCCTACGGCCTGATCCGCGCCGCCGAGACCTTGCCCGATGCCGTGATGGCCCTGCAGGGTCTGCTCGCCACCCTGGCGCTGGTGAGCCTGATCTACGGCGGGCTGCTGGCCTGGCGGCAGAGCGATCTGAAGGCCATGATCGCGTATTCCTCGGTGAGCCACATGGGGGTGGTACTGTTCGGGATTGCTGCACTCAATGTCGCCGGTCTGACCGGGGCGCTGATGCAGATGGTGGCGCACGGCCTCGTGGCCGGCGCCCTGTTCCTGCTTATCGGTCTGCTCTACGAACGTACCCATACACGAGATATCCGCCAGTACAGCTCGCTGGTGCGGGTGACACCGCGTTTCGCCTTCTTCACCGTGCTGGCCTTCGTGGCCGCCGTCGGCCTGCCCGGTACTGCCAGCTTCGTGGCCGAGCTGCACGCCCTGGTCGGGGGGTTCGAGCGCTGGGGCTGGGTCGTGGCGATGCTCAGCATCGGCGTTCTGATCAGCGCCGCCTATGCGATCCGCACCGTCGGCCGATTGTTTGCCGGGCCGGTTCGTGCCCGCATGCGCGACGTGCCCGATCTGCGTCCCACGGAGATGCTGGCTGCCGGTGTGCTCAGCGTGGGGATCGTCTCGCTGGGGGTGTTTCCCCAGTATGCCGTGCGGCTAATGACGGTGTCCGTGGAGAATCTGAGCGCCCTTTTTGGCGGGACGTGAGGGGGCATGAGAACGATAGCAGCCCACAGCGACGAGGTCCGTCGCGAGATCCGCGAGGCGATCCGGCACCTTCAGCATGTGTTGCCAGGGCAGGCCCCCATCGAGGGGTTCGTGCACCACAACACCCTGCACGGGTTTCAGCACCTGCCATTTCCCGACGCCCTGGCGGAAGTGCACCGGGTCACCGGCAACTATGGATACCTTTCATCCGATCGATTCCGCGCCCTCTATGCAGCCGGTCGAATCGACAGGGAAGATCTCGAGCAGGCACTGGCGGACACACCGGAACTCGAGCCCGACAAATCCCTTATCGAGGGTAAAGAGGGATTGACGCGTGGCGATGTCTACTGTGTCGCCCTGCGGTACCCGTTGTCCAAGGTGACCGCCAGCCAGCTCGGTTGGCAGATCGAGGAGCAGGAGGCCCTGCGGCGGTTTCAGGACGACGTCCCCGAAAGCGCCAGACAATGCCTGCTCGCTGCCTCGACGGGTTCGACCGACGAGCCGTCGGCGATTGCCGATCTCTGGGACGCCTGTCTTCAGTCCCTGGGTCTGCAGCACTTTCTTCTCCACCCCGAGGACCTCACCGACCTGTCGGCGGAACAGGCGGAGCAGATGTTCGAGGGGCTGGACAAGGATGGATCGACGAGTACGCAGCCGGTCACGCATCGCGAGATGCGGCGCGAGGCGGCCGCCCGTCTCGGGACACTGCTGGATCGGACGGGGACGGAACTGACCCTGCGGGGCGTACTCAAGGAACTCACCGGTGAGGACCTTCTGGACGAGCTGCGTCCCTTTCTGCTGCGTCACCTGGGTGCCTGGCTGGATCAGGGGCTCGCCGCCTGGCGGTCCGCCGATGTCGGGCAGGGCTTCTATCGGAGCTGGCGTTCGAGTGCGGTTCGGGATCCCGTCTGGTTGTTCGAGGGGTTGGATGACTGGCACGTCCACCTGCAGTCGCTGCCGGATGACCCGATGGAGACGATCATCGCCGAGCTCGAAAGGCTCGGGTTGCCACGGGGCCGCTGGACGGCGTACCTGGAGCGTCTTGCGCTCGAGCTGCCCGGCTGGTCCGGGATGACGCTGTGGCGGGAACTCCACCCCGGTCACGAGGGACTGCCGGAGCAGGTGGACTGCGCGGATTACCTGGCGGTGCGCCTGGTCCTGGAGAGTCTCCACGCACAGCGCATCACGGGCCGGCTCTGGGGCGTGGAGCCGAGTCTGGACATGCTCCGCTGGTATTTTCACAGGAACCTGCCGGAGTTCCTGGCGCGCCATGCCCTCTACACGACCCGTCTGCCGGAATACCTCGCCAGCCAGACCCGCAGGCTGGCGCAGGCGCAGCAGTCGGGAAGCGGGGAGCCCTCGGATCCCTGGTCGCAGGTGGCCCGGATGATCTGGACCTGGCAGCGCAGCCCCGCCTCGGAGCAGTCGGCAGGTTACAGCGTGTTCCGCGAGGGATGGCGTCTGTTCCGCCTGGCTCAGCATCTGGGATGGTCGGGGGAGTGCGTGCGTGCCCTGTCGGCGGAGCCATTGCGGGAGATCTTTGCAACCCTGGATCGCCTCGACACGGAAACGTCCGGGTACCTTTGGCTGCGGGCCTACGAACGGCACTATCGCGAACAGGTTTTCGGCGCCTTGGCCGCCAATCGCGGCCGCGGTCCCTGGGCCGAGAGGCGCGAGCGACCCGTGGCGCAGATCGTGTTCTGCATGGACGATCGCGAGGAGGGGATTCGCCGTCAACTGGAGGAGATCAATCCAGCGATCGAGACGCTGGGGGCCGCCGCCCATTTCGGCGTGTCTCACTGGTGGCGCGGACTCGACGACAGCGGGCGTACCGGGCTGTGTCCCGTGGATCTGGTGCCGTCTCACGAGGTGAGGGAGAGCCCGCGTCCCGGTGCCGAGCCATTGTACCGACGTCATGCCCGCAGGCGGGGTTGGCGCGTACGCCTCGGTGATGTCGTCAACCAGGAGCTGCGCCGCAACCTGTTGAGTTCCGTCCCGGGCATTGCCGCGGCGGCCCCGATTGCCGGTCTCGACCTGGCCGCGAAGCTCGCCGCGCCGTTTCGCTACGGTCGCTGGGCACGGCGACTGCGGCGACGTTTCGATCTCACGGTCCCGACGGAACTGGACTATGTGGCGGAGCGGCCTCTGCAGGCGCCCTCCCCGGAAAACGTGCAATCCGGTTTCAGCATCGAGGAACAGGTGGCCCGCGTCGGCGGGTTTCTGCGAAGCATGGGGCTCGACCACGGCTTCGCTCCGCTGGTGGCGATCATGGGACACGGCTCGGACAGCCGGAACAATCCGCACCTGTCTGCCTACAACTGTGGGGCCTGCTCAGGCAACCACAGCGGTCCCAACGCGCGTTTGTTCGCGGCCATGGCCAACCGTTCCGAGGTCCGCGCGGCCCTGCGCAAACAGGGCGTCGATATTCCGGACGATTGCTGGTTTCTCGGGGCCGAGCACAATACCTGCGACGAGGAGATCACCTGGTACGATCTCGACCGGCTGCCGGGGCCACTTCAACCCGCCGGGCAACGCCTGTTCGACGAGTTGGACCGAGCGTGCCTCGGCTCGGCGCACGAACGCGCCCGCAAGTTCGCCTCGGCGCCGCGGGGTGCGGACCCGCGGCGGGCCTGGCGGCACATCGTCGGGCGCGGCTACGATGTCAGTCAGGCGCGTCCGGAGTTGGGACATGCCACCAACGCCGCCGCGGTGATCGGCCGCCGGTCGCTGACGCGCGGCGTGTTCTTCGACCGCCGGGTCTTCCTCATCTCCTACGACCCGACCGGGGACCCGGAAGGGGAGATCCTGGAACCGCTGCTGCTCGCCAACGGACCGGTGGGGGCCGGGATCAACCTGGAGTACTACTTTTCCACGGTGAACAACGACGGTTTTGGTTGCGGCTCCAAGGTCACGCACAACGTCACGGGCCTGTTCGGCGTGATGGACGGTGCGGCCTCGGATCTGCGCACCGGGCTGCCGCGGCAGATGATCGAGATCCACGAGGCCATGCGCCTGCTGGTGGTGGTGGAGGCGCGGCTCGATGTGCTGAAGCGGATCTACGACCGCCAGCCCCCCTTGCAGGAACTGATCGGCAACGGCTGGCTCGTGCTGGCCGCCATGGATCCGGCCTCGGGGGCACTGCACCGGTTCCAGCCCGGGACGGGGTGGGCGGCCTGGCAGGGGCAGACCCCCAAGCTGACGGTAGTGGAGCGTTCCGTCGACTACTATCCGGGGACCCTGGATCCCCTGGAACCGGTGCTGCTGCGGACGCCGGCTGGCGGGGAAGGAGCGGGCGCGTGATCGATGTTATCGCGAGCCTCGTTCCCGTCCTGCCGCTCGGCGCAGCGACCTGGATCGCCGCCGGTTACGTGACCGGTAAGAATCTCGGCGAGGCGGGAGAGCGGCAGACGGCGTGGATCGCCCAGGGCGCAGCCGGATCGTCTCTCCTGCTGGTCCTTTGCCTGTCGCTGCCCGCCGTGTGGCGAGGCGCGCCCGGACCGGTGCCGGTGGGCGAGTGGCTGCGCAGCGGTGAGCTGGTCCTGCGGATCGGCTTCGCACTCGACCCGCTCGGTCTCGCCATGGCGACCCTGGTGGCCTTCGTATGTCTGCTGACCGTGCGTTTCTCGGTCAACTATCTGCATCGGGAGGCCGGGTTCCAGCGGTTCTTTCTAGTGTTGCTCCTGTTCATGGCGGCCATGGAGCTGATCGTGATGGCCGGCAATGCCGCACTGGCCTTCGTCGGCTGGGAACTGGCGGGGGTGAGCTCCTATCTGCTCATTGCCTGGGCATTCGACCGGCCCGATGCCTCGCGCAACGCCACCCGGGCCTTCGTCACGAACCGGGTCGGAGACGCCGGGTTTCTGCTCGGACTGTTTCTGTCCTGGCACTGGCTGGGGGATCTCGATTGGGGCGCGATCGGGAGCGGCGCGGCGAGGCTGTCCACCGTCAACGCGGACCTCCTCGCCCTGTGTTTTATGCTCGCGGCCCTGGCCAAATCCGCCCAGGTCCCCTTCGCACCCTGGATCGCCCGCGCCCTGGAAGGTCCCACCCCGTCCTCGGCCCTGTTCTACGGCTCGCTCATGGTCCACGCCGGGGTATTTCTGGTCCTGCGTCTGGAACCGCTGTTGCTACAGGCCCCGCAAATGGCTCACCTGCTCGTGGTCCTGGGTCTGCTCACCGCTCTGTACGGCTGGCTGAGTGGCCTGACGCAGAGTGATGTCAAAAGCGCACTGATGTTCTCGACCACGGCACAGGTCGGGCTGATGTTCGTCTGGTGCGGCCTGGGGTGGTTCGAACTGGCGGCGTGGCACATGGCGCTGCACGCCCTGTGGCGTGCATGGCAGTTCCTGCACGCCCCGGCGTGGATGCACATGGTGAGCCGCCCGGCGCGACCGGTGCCCGGCTGGCTGGCCCGCCACCGGCGCCTGCGTACGGCCGCGTTGCAGCGGTTCTGGCTGGAACCGGTGACGGACTGGCTGCTGGTGCGCCCGACCGGAGCGCTCGGGCGGGACGTGGACCGCTTCGACGAGACCGTGGTGAGCCGTATGGTGGGCCTGCCCGAGCAGGAACACGCCGTATCGTCCCTGAGCGACTGGGAGTCCGGCCAGCAAGGGGGCGCCGCCCCACAGGCGTTCGGCCAGGCGCGCGGTATACTCGGTCGCCTGATGGAGTGGCTGGCCAATCTGCTTTACTGGTTCGAGGATCGGCTCGTGCTGCGAGGTGGCGGCGAGGGGTTGATCCGGGTGCTGCGTCATCTCGGGAACTACGCCCTGGAGATCGAGCGCCTGCTGGAGAGACCGCGTTACCTGATCGTGCTGATCATGATCACGTTCGTGGTGATCCTGTGAGTTTTACGGAAATCCACTGGCACACCCAGGGCGGCCTGCCCCTGCTGGCGCTGTTGCAGTTGCTGCCGTTGGTGGCGGCGCTGCTGGTCTGGCTGCTTCGCGATGTGCCGCGACTGGCCCAGATCGGTATCGTGGCCGCGTTCCTGGAGCTGCTGCTGGCCATCCGCGTCTATCTGCTCTACGAACCCGCGACCACCGCCATGCAGTTCGCCGAGCACCTGGGGGTTATCGGTCCGCTGGTCTACTACGCCGCGGTGGACGGTGTGAGCGTGCTGTTCGTCCTGCTGAGCGCCCTGATCGGGCTGCTGGTCGTGATCTACGGACCGGTGCGTGGCCTGAAGCCGACCGGGCCGCTGTTGATGAGCGTTTTCTGCGTGCAGGCGGCCATGATGTCCCTGTTCGTGACCCTGAATCTGCTCTGGTTCGCGCTGGTCTCGACGGCCCAGGTGGGCCTGATCGGCTATCTGCTCTGGCGCTGGGCGACCTCGCCGCACAAGGACCGCGTGCTGGCCAGTTTCTATCAGTTCATGGGCACCGGCGTGGTGCTGTTGCTGATCGGCACCCTCATGCTGGGCTGGCAGTACGCAGACGCCAGCGGCGGGCCCTGGTCCTTCGACCTCCCCGATCTGATGGCCGAGCCGGTGGCGGGGGCCTATCAGTCGGTGATCTTCTTCCTGCTGTTCTACGGTCTGGCAATTCGGACCCCGCTGTTTCCGCTGCACGGCTGGCTGCCCACGATGGCCGAACACGGGAACATCGCCATCGCCCCCAGCCTGTTACTGGGGCTCAAGGTGGGTGTCTACGGCATGCTGCGATTCGTCTTCCCGGTCGTGCCGGAGGCGGTTGCCTACTGGAGCCCCTTCGTGATCGGCTTCGCCGTCGTCGGAATCTTCTATGCCGCGCTGCTGGCCATGATGCAGAACAACATGCGCCGGCTGCTGGCCTTCGCCGTGGTGTCGCACACCGGTATCGTGGTCATCGGACTGTTCAGCCTTACTCATATCGCCTTCCAGGGAGCGGTCATGCTGTCGGTGACCTTTGGTCTGGCCATCGCCACGCTGTTCTTTACCACCGGTCTAGTCTATCGCCGCACCCGCAGCACCCTGCTGAACCACATGGGTGGCCTGTTCGATCATCTGCCTTCGGTCGGTATCGCCTTCCTGGTTGGTGGGTTGGCCATCGTCGGAATGCCCGGCACGCCGGGTTTCGACTCTGTTCACCTGGTGCTGGGGGCCGCCATCGAGCATTACGGCGCGCTGATCACCATCGCCGCCGCGTTGGGGAACGTGGTCGCCGCCGGCTTCCTGTTATGGGCCTTCCAGCGCGCCTTTCTCGGTCCGTTGCCCGAGGGGGTCAGTGGCCAGTCGATCGAAGCCACGAGCCGGTCCGAACTGCTGGTCGTCGGGCTGCTGCTGACCGTGCTGCTGGGAGCGGGTTTCTATTCGGAACCCTGGATCGCTCTCATCGACCGGCCGCTAGCGGGGCTGGGTCAGCTCTACGGAGAGCGATGAGTCATGCCCGTGCCCGGCGACCTTCCGATGCTCAGTCTGCTGCTGCTCACCCTGCCGCTAGGTGCGCTGGCGATCTGGCTCGCGCCGGATCCGAGAAAGGCTCGCGCGATCGGCCTCGCCACGCTGATCGTGGATCTCGTCTTTTCCCTGATCGTCGTTTCCCGCTTCGATCCCGCGCTGGCGGGATTCCAGATGGTGGAGCAGGCCAGATGGATCCCCTCACTCAATGTCCACTTTCGCGTGGGCGTGGACGGCATCTCGGTGCTGTTCCTGCCGCTGACCATACTGCTGGTGCTGGGGGTCGTCGTCGCCTCGTGGAACTCGGTGCGCAGCCTGCCGCGCCTCTACTACTCCCTGCTGCTGCTCCTGGAGAGCGTCACGCTCGGTGTATTCTGTGCGCTTGACACGGTGCTGTTCTTCCTGTTCTGGGAACTGACCCTGATCCCGCTCTACTTCCTGATCAGCCTCTGGGGTATCGGGCCGGATCGCCGCTATGCCGCGATGAAGTACACCTTGTTCATGCTGGTGGGCGGGGTGCCGCTGTTGTTCGCCTTTCTGCTGCTGGCGTTCAATCACGCCGATTTCAGCGGTGGTGTGCTGCCGGACGCACTGATGTTCGACTACGCTACGCTGCTGACCACGCCGCTGCCGCACCACATCGAAGTCGTGGTATTCCTGCTCCTGTTAGCGGGGTTTGCGGTCAAGACGCCGGTGTTTCCCCTGCATACCTGGCTGCCCGTCGTTTCCATGGAGGGGCCAGTCGCGGTAGCCGCGCTCATGACCGGTCTGAAACTCGGGGCCTATGGCCTGATCCGTTTCACCGTGCCGCTAGCGCCGACTGTCGCTCAAGAGTTGCACTGGCTGCTGGCCGCGCTCGGGGTGATCGGTGTGATCTACGGCGCGCTGGCGGCCCTCGTCCAGACCAATCTGCGACGCATGCTCGCCTACGCCTCCATCAGCCATGTCGGGCTGGTCCTGCTGGGCATCGCGTCGTTCAACCTGCAGGGCTTGCAGGGGGCGTTGTTCCAGCTGCTCAACTTCACCATGGTTGCGGGCGGCCTGTTCCTGTTGACCGGGTTTCTACATCAGCGCACGGGCACCACGGAATTGATGCAGCTCGGTGGGGTGGGTCGCAGCATGCCACTGCTGGCGGCCTTGTTCTTCGTCTTCGCCCTGGCATCGATGGGGGTGCCGGGCACCGCGGGATTTCCCGCGGAGTTCCTGATCCTGATGGGTACCCTGAAGAGCCACACGGGCGCCGGGCTGGCTGCCCTGTTCGGCATGGTACTGGGCGCGGCCTACGCGTTGAACAGCTACCGGAGTACGTTTTACGGTCCGATGGACAGCGAGGTGGTCGCCACCGCCGTGGACCTGCGCCGGCGCGAGTTGTGGATCGCCGTGGCATTTACCGGTCTGATCCTGCTGGTTGGCCTTTATCCGGCCGTGGTACTGGATACGACCCAGGAGGCCGCCGTCCAGTGGGTGGGGCGTCTGAATCCGGTGAGGCCCTGAAGGTGATGCAGAGCAGGGGCACGACACGCCGTCAAGGTCGCCGAAGCCGCGTCGGGTCATAGGCTGGCCTCCATTAAGTGTGTGTCATATTCGTTCTCACCACGTTTGGCCGCAGAGTCGTGGCTGCTTTGCTAAAAACTCGCGCAGATATCGATCTACCAACCCTATGTTTGGTGAAGCGATATGAGATTATCCTGGTCCTTTTGTTCAAGATGCCAGTGGTAAGGTACTTATGGATATTGACTTGCTCAAGACCTTTATCGAGGTGTATCGGACGAGGCACTTCGGGAAGGCGGCAGAAAACCTATTCATCACACAATCAGCGGCCAGTGCGCGCGTGCGGCTGCTCGAGGAGAAACTTGGCGTAAGACTCTTCGTAAGAATCCGCAACAATATTCAGTTGACCCCAGCCGGACAACGCCTTTTACCCTATGCTGAATCCCTGTTGACCACTTGGTTACGGGCGAGTCAGGACATCGCCCTTGAGCACGATTCACGCATTCCGCTCACGGTCAGCGGCGTGCCGAGTCTCTGGGACATTCTGCTTCAGGATTGGCTCGTTGCAGCATACGGACTGAAAGACATCGTCCTGAACATCGAGGCGCACTCGCCGGAAATCCTGCACCGCAAGTTGCTAGATGGGGCGATCGACCTCGCATTTACGTTCGAACCGCCCCGCGCCGACGAGCTGGATCTACTCGAGGTGGCGAGCGTTTCGCTGATCATGATTTCGGGCAGACCCGATCTCGCGGTGCCGGACGCCCTGGCGGAAAACTACGTCTTCGTAGACTGGGGGACGTCCTTTTCGATCGTTCATGCCCGGTCGTTCCCCGATGCCCCTGCCCCTTCGGCACGCGTATCGCTCGGGCGCATCGCGCTGTCCCTGATTCTCGAGCAGGGAGGGACGGCCTACATGGCGGAACCGATGGTGCACGACCACCTTAGGGAGAAGCGCCTGTTTCTGGTAAGGGACGCACCGGCGATCGAACGTGTCGCCTACGCGGTGAGTTCCGCGGCGAGCGATCGGCGAACGGAAATCGTGAGACTGCTTGCGTTACTTCCCGGGAGCGCTCACACGGTACAGAGAAAGGTCAAAAGCGGTCCGGACGGCGAGACGCACCTGCCGCCCGGAAACGGATGACGCGCGGGCGTCTTCCCGCGCGATGCTCCCGCCCGCCCGGCAGGCAGTGGGACGATGAGCGCCGAAACGATCTACGATCGCGGGCCATCGGTCCGGCCGGTGTGGCTAGATGATGTCGTCAATCTCACCCGTCCCATGAACGCTTCCCGCTTTCGACTTCCTTGGTCGTTCAGCAACCATCGTGGCGGTGGCGATCATCAGGCCCGCGACCGAAGCCGCATTCGGAGGCGCGGAGCGCACCACCTTGGTCGGGTACAGGATCCCCATGGCGACCATATCGCCGAATTCGCCGGTTTGAGTGTTGTAACCATAGTTGGTCTCACCTTCGCTCACTCTGTCGAGCACCACGGAAGGTCCTGTGCCGGCATTGCGGACGATTTCCCTAAGCGGTTGTTCCTTCGCCTTGAGGGCGATGCGAATCCCCGCGTTCTGATCGTCATTCGTCCCTTTGAGGCCCTTCTTTTCCACGGCTTCAAGGGCCCTGATCAGCGCTACGCCGCCGCCGGGTATACCCGTCGCGGACAGGTTTTCACGAGAAAGTGCGTGTCATATTCGTTTCGTGGCAAGACGCGATGACGCGTAATAGCCGCTCTATTGCAAGGAATCGCAACGCTGCCACGGGACGAAGAGGGCGTGTGTGCCGGGAAAACCTGTCCGTGACGGGTATACAATACCTTCCTCGTTTGCTGCCCGCGTGGCATGTAAGGCGTCCTCGACGCAGGGCTTCTTCTCCTTCATCTCCACCTCGGTGGCCGCCCCGATCTTCAATACCGCCACACCACCAGCCAGTTTCGCCATGCGTTCCTGCAACTTCTCCTTGTCGTAGTCGGAGGTCGTCTCCTCGATCTGCTGGCGTATTTGCTCAACACGGCCCTTGATCTCCTGCTTCTCGCCGACGCCCCCGATGATGGTCGTGTGATCCTTCCCGACACTGATCTTCTAGGTGGAGCCCAGGTCGTCCAGACTGACATTTTCCAGATTGAGACCGACCTCGTCGGAGATCACGGTCCCGCCGGTCAGAACGGCGATGTCCTGCCGCATGGCCTTGCGCCGGTCTCCGAAGCGCGGGGCCTTGACGGAGGCGACCTTGACGATGCCGCGGATGGTGTTGACGACCAGCGTTGCCAGGGAGTCGCCCTCCGCTACCACCAGTAGCGGCTTGCCCGCCTTGGCAACGGACTTCAGCAACGGTAACGGATCCCTGATACTGGAGACCTTCTTTTCGTGCAGCAGGATGTAGGGCTTCGATAACAGCCTCAGCTCCTCGACCACTGCCTGGACCGCGGTATCGATGCCCCACTTGAGGTCCATCGGATTCATACCCGAGGTCACGGCCATCAGGCCCTCGCGCAGCATCGCCTGCGCCCGCACCGTGGCTGTGGCAGTACCGTAGCTGACATCGTCAAATGACCTCTTAGGCGATTTCTGTCAAATGACATACCATCCTGCTTATCTTTTCGTTCGTCCTCTGTGTTGCGACAACAGTGACATAGTTCGACTATGCGCCTGTTGTCGCGCCTTGATGACGAACGAAAATCCGGCGCAATCTGGTACGCCATTTTCCGGCAATCGCCTTACGTTTCCAGGTGACTCTTGGCAAGTGGCTATCCACTTCACGCAAGTCGCCACAAGATAGGGGGTGAATGAACCGTATCACCCACAACCCGGGGCTGACTACCCACGTACGTTCCAAGAGTTCGATGCCTGGTTTGCGAACGAATCTAGTTGCAGGGAGTATCTCATCCGGGTTCGGTGGCCAGAGGGTTTCCAATGTCCGCGTTGCGGAGCGAAAGGTGAACCATGGATCACAGCGCGAGGTTATTTGCACTACCGGCATTTACGACACATTTATCTCGACGAATTTACGTTCCGCTTCAATCGCCGCTCCTCTCGCTCACGTGGATTACTTTTTTTACCGCTTGATGCAACAAGCGGTCTTGGCACCTCCGCCCTCTTACCGAAAACTCGTAGGGGGAACAGATGGTGCCAACCACAAGATGTAGAAGGCACTTGCGCGAAGTGGATAGCCAGTTCTTGACAAAAGTGAACGGTTAGCTATCGATAACCGCCATGACGTCGTCTTCACGCATAACCAGGTACTCCTCACCGTTCAGTTTTACTTCGGTGCCGGAGTAGGTGCCGAATAGGATCCGATCCCCGGCCTTCACATCGAGGGCTCGGACCTCGCCGCTGTCCAGGATCCGACCGCTACCGGTAGCGATCACCTCGCCCTCGGTGGGTTTCTCGGACGCTGTGTCTGGAATGACGATTCCTCCTGTGCTCTTGTTGTCCCGCTCCACGCGTCTCACAAGAACTCGATCATGCAACGGTCTGATGTTCATAAAGAATCTCCTCAATATCTTTTGTTCGTCATGCACCGCACGGCTATCCGCAGCCTGGCAACGAGGCATTCGCACGTCAACGTGTCCCATCCGTCTTCCAACCTGTGATTCGCACCGTGCGACATAACGAATATGGTGCCGGACGAGGGGCATTTAAATCGGGCGCATGACGGATTTCGAAGAAATATCTTTGTCGTCATGAGAACACATTTTGTTCGTAGATCTCAGACCGTCTGGGGTTTGCATCCGATGGATTACGACCAGGTGGTGGCTCGTCGCGAGAGGATTTTCACCCAAGGGTGACCTACCTCAGGAATCGGGGGGAGCCACTTGTGACGGCAGAAAGAGACAGGCAAGGCAACGGATAACGGATCGAAGGTTTTGTGAAGAAATTGATCGTGACGACAAAATTTTCTTGATGTAAGGCATCAAGGGTTACGGCTAGATTATTGTGTCCAAGCCCAAAAGGGCATGCGTACCCTGTGTAGTCCGTTATTGCGATTGGAGGTTGTGATTCTAGCCATGGATAGCAGTCTAGGTTTGGAGGATGCGGAATTCGATATCGAGCAGATCTGTACTTTTCTCGCCAGCGAGGCTGTCTCCGACGGCACGGTCGAGCGGTATCGGACGGCCACGTTCCGCGAAGCCATGTTGGCCCGCAGGACGATCGAGGAATACACGGAGATGAGACGTCTGCGCGACCAGTTGAAGGAGGTATACGAGGATTGATTCGATCGAAATAGGATCAGCCCGATGACCGAATTGTCACTTTTACGGGGACCACACGAGTACAGTACCGACAACCATTCTCTGGAGCGCTGTACGATCGACGGTGAAAGTCTGCTGCCGCCGCCGGTCGAACCGCCGTTACCTCCGCTGCCACAGACGCCGAGCAAACAGGTGGCGAACAGGTCGAGTAGCCTGTAGGTTCGATCGAGTGACATGCTCGGTCCTTCGGAAGAGATCATGTCGGTTGTTGATGCGCGCGCAGGCCCTGTGCCCAATGGCATCGTGACATCGGATTCGTCCTGAGCGCTCGAAAACCCGTACGCGATCAGCATACGCTGGACCGCAAAGGTCTCGCCCAGCCGACACTCGAACATGACCCGTCCAGATTTCCACCACCGCCGCGCTTCGCAATCGATTCGGCGCTCACACGCGTGTGCGTAACGTCCTGTCGGTCGATTCGCCGCGGGCTCTCCATAGAACGTTATACGAATTGCTTTCGGGCGCGCAAGGCAAGTACCTGGTCACGATCGCTGGCTGCAATGATTGCCATACCCCCGACTACCTGCCGACCGACGGGCAAGTGCCCGAATCGCAGTGGCTGATCGGCGACAGCGTCGGCTGGCGCGGACCTTGGGGCACCACCTACGCACCGAACCTGCGCCTGGTTATAAAGCGCCTCGACGAGGACCAGTGGGTCGCCTACGCCCGCAACCTGAAGACGCGGCCACCGATGCCCTGGTCCAGCCTGAACCAGTTCCGCGAATCCGACCTGCGCTCGGTCTATCGCTATGCAAACAAAATCGAGGGTCAGGTCTTGATTCGTGCACGAGAGGGCAAAGGGCACGAATCAAGACCTGACCCTTTGCCCCCTTTGTCCCGTAGCAGCACGAGGCGTCGTCGGGTCGTGACTAAGTCATCCCCAGTGCCATGATCGCCGCCTTGGTCGGAGTGTCGTAGAACTGCCATTGGATGGCAGTCAGGATGGCATCCGGGACGTCGGCAACGTGCCGCTTGTTCTCGCTGGGAATGAGGATGCGCTTGGCTCCGGCCTCGACGGCGAGCTGCATCCGTTCCGGAAGCGATGCGACCTTTAGCAGCATGCCCTGGATACTCATCTCGCCCAGGATCACGGTCTGGTCCTGCACAGGCTTCGCTAGGATGGTCGAGACAAGGGAGACGAAGAATGCCACCGCCGTTTCCGAACCCTCCTTGGCCTGGTTCAAGTTGATGGCCTGGATGCTGAAGTCGTAGCCCTTGAGATCGTGATTGATGCCGAGGTTTCCCAGATTGGCCTTCAGGTAGGCGTCCGCGGTCTTGATGGCCTCCTTCATCTTCGACGAGAGGTTACCGAGCGGTATGATGCGCCCGGAGCCCCGGTTCATCTGGGTTTGCAGCAGGAATAGGGCGAGGCGGTTGTCGCTTGCATCCGTGCCGATGGTATAAACGCTGCCTGGCGGTAGACCACCTTCGGCGATGATCGCGCCGCCGCCGGACTCCGGCACGGGCACAAAGGTCTCCTGACCCGACTCGCGGTCGATGTAGGAGAAGCTGGTATCCCAGTACTCGAGGCCGCCCATCTTTTTCAGCTGCTCCTTGACCCGTCGGCGCATCTCCATCGCGTAGGCCAGGTACTCCTCCATCTCGTCGCGCGCTACCTCTCCGTCGGGGTGCAGCAGCTTGATCAGGCCCGAGACGATCTTCCGCACCGCCTTCTGATCCCGGCCGCCCAAGTGGCTGCCGAAGCCGAAGTCGCGGTCGGCGTAGTCCACGTAGCTGCGCTTGCGTAGCTCTCGGAAGACCTCGGCGAGGTAATCGGTGACCAGACCGAAATGATCGGTGTAGGCGTCGTCGGAGGTCTTCTGGAACTCCCACCCCGGGATGTAGGCGTGGATGCGGTCGTAGAAGGCCGTATCCATCTCCTTGGGCATGGGATAGAACAGGTTGGAGGTCCGGACGATAGTCTCGATGTCGCCGTCGATGTTGCCGACGAAGACGATGGACCCTTCGGCGTTGATGATGTCGCGTCCGCGGCTGAAGGCCCCGTCTTCCATGTAGCCCTTCATGATGTTGAGGCCGCTCTTGTCGGTGAAGCGGATACCGGCGGCCTCGTCGAAGGCGACCACATCCCAGAGGCACACGAGACCACGCTGGCCCGTCGACAGATTCACGAACATCTGCGCGGTGGTCGTCTGGCCACCGGAGACGAGGTGGCAATAGGGACTCATCTGCTGGTAGACGAAGCTCTTGCCCGTCCCGCGCGGACCCAGCTCCACCGAGTTGAAGTTCTTTTCGACGAAGGGAATCATCCGCAGTATGTAGTGCAACTTACGCCGTTGCGTGTAGTAGGGGTGGTTCGGCTCGTACCCCATCGAGCGCATCAGCAGGTCGATCCACTGGTCCCGCGTGAAGCGCCGTCGCGCCTCGATGAAGCTGTCGATGTTGCGATTCGAGAGCTGGATCGGACGAATCGCGTCGACGAAGAACGGGCGGTTCTGTCCTTTGAAGATGAAGGAGTCGTCGTAGCGCAGCGTCACTTCGGCCCAGATCCCGCCGAGCAGGAGCCGGTCGTGGGCACGGACATCTGAATCCTCGACGTTCAAAAAGTCCAGATTCAGACCGGACAGGCGCCCCCAGTACTTGTCGTGGGTCTCCACCAACTTGACGTCGATCTTGTCGATGACCTCGTAGGTCGTGTGCTGCTTGATCGCCGACTTGACCGCCTCGCGCTCGTCGGGCTTGACGTACTTGGAGGCCAGCGTCTCCCGAACGAACTCCAGGCCCTCGTTGATCGTGTCCTCGTCCGTGGAGGCGCAATACTTGCCCAGCAGGAACTCGATGACGAAGGCCGGCACACCGAAGGACGAGCGCATGCGCCGCAGCAGGTCCTTGCGTACCACCAGTCCGGGGAATACCTCGTTGGCGAGGTGGTCGAGATCGTCAAGGGCGATCGGGCCGTCGTTCATCACGTACCTCGGTTACATGTCTCGGCCAACCGAGAGCTTGATTTCCCCCGGTGGAAATTGCTCGGCGGTGTCCAGGTCGCGGATGTCGAGGTCGAGGAGCTCGCCCTTGGTGAAGGATTTCGCTGTGTGAAAGAACAGCGTCACGCTCTTTTCCCCATCGTCCGCTTCGATGCGGACCTCCTTGGCCTTTGGCGTCGCGAGAACAGACTCCGACGCGCTACCTGCCCGACGCACATCCAACGCAAGGGTGCGCCCTGTTTCCTTGAGCAGCGACATCTGCCCAGGGGCTGACCCTGCCGCCGGAGTTGGCCGCAAGACCACCTTCACCGCAGTGCGGGTCAGCTCGTAGGTCGGCAGCACCACCTCGATTCCGATGCGTTTCTCCTGTTGGGTCTGACTCTTGGAGACCAGGTGCGGGATGACCAGCTCCTGGAGCGCGGCGCCGCCGTGCGAGAACGACTTCTCGGCCTTGAAGAAGGCCAATCCCGGCGGGACGGCGACTCGGACCGTCGGGTCCCAGGCGCTCGGAAAGCTCGCGAGCGGGATGTCTGCCGTGGCTGGAATCAGCGCGAAGCGCTCCTTGAGTAGATGACACCAGTCCTTGTCGCAGGGGACCTCCTCGGGGAGCTTCGATTCTTCCAGCAGGATGAACCCGTGGTCGGTCACCAGGTGGACCACCGGGTAGCCCCAGCGATGGAGCTTGCGGACCAACCGCGCGAGGCGCTGAATCTCCAGGTCCACGTGGCGAATCAGGTTGTCGCCGCTGCCGTGCCCGATATGGTCGACCTGATCGTGCCCGAACACGACCAGCAGGTTTCCCGCATCGTCGGGGGCGGCGGACAATGTCTCCAGATCGTCGATGTCGCGGCAGTCCGCGCCGAAGTCCGTCATGAATGCCAGGCGCTGATCCCGCTGGGAACAGTCCTTCCCGTTGACCCTAGGCCGGACGGACTTGCCGTCGATCTCCATGGCGAGTTTTGCGGATGAGAGCGGCATCAGGGCCGTCATGCCCACCGCAGTGATGGTCGGAAGCTCCGCGCGCATCGGTTCCACAGTCACTTCCAGGCCACGAAGGGCATCCCGGATCGCCAGTGCGCAGTCGAAACGCAGCGCGTCGACAATCACCACGGCGCGTCGCGTCGAGCCACTCCACAGGTCCTTCTCCAGCTTCCGGGTGACCGAGGGGAGCTTCGGGATGTCCGCGACGGCCTGTTCGGCGAACGTGCTGAAGAAGCGGCCGTTCAAGGCGTTGGTGTACCCCGCGTAGTACCGATCCGCGATGGCCGCGACACCGGGAAGACCCTTCTCGTCGGCATCGCGGCGGAGCGCGATGTGCGCCTGGTCCACGAGCCCGGCATTGCGCACATAGACCCGCACCAGCTCGGCGGCATCGTCCGCAGCAGCGACGTCCTGTCCTGCCTGGTGGCAGGCATCCAGAAAATCCGCCAGGCGCAGCAGCAAGGACCAGGCGCCGACGGGCTGGTCGCTCGCTCGGCTGTACTCGGCCTCCAGCTTGATGTGCTCTCGATGGGCCGCGAAGAAGGCCTCGGTCGCCGATGCCTTCGACGCCGCGTCGCGCAGCGCATCGAGGGTGTGCCCCCAGCGCAATCGAACCAGGTGCGGGAACGCGAAAGACCTTCCTTCGTGCTGAGTCGCCCATGCGCTCAGGTCCATGTCCTTCTCGACCTCGCGGATACACTGGTCCCAAGCGGCTCGTCCTTCGGAGTCCCGCAGCCAGCGTTGCAGCAGCTCCGGATAGTGAGCGCGCAGCGCCGCCGGCGGTAGCCGGTCGAGGAACGGGAAGTCCGCGGGCTCGTGATATCCCAGGTAGGTCTCGGTTAGGGCCATCACGGCGACGAAGGATTGGATCCAGGTCCTCGGCGATTCGACCGGGCGCGAAAAGCCATAGCGCTCGGCAACCGCGGTCAGGAGCTCTGCGCAGAGCCCGTGCCCCTGAAGGCTGCTCCATTCGGAATCCGGTGAAATCGCGACTGCGATGATCGTTTGGTCGAGATCGCCCAGAAGACGGGCGCGAACCAGATCCGGCGTGAGCTGCGCCTGCCAATAGGCGGGAGGCTGCTCGGCGACCTTGGCCACGTACTTGGCCAGCAGCGAATCGAAGCCGCCGGTGTAGAGCATGCGCTGATCCGACGGCCCGGTCGGCAGCTTGACCCCGACCTGGCGCAGGAAGCGGAATAGAGACGGCCGCTTGCCGCCGACGCGCCAGATGACACCGGCGACCCTGTATTCCTCCAGCAACTCCAGGTGATTCTCTCCAAGGTCGTCGGGACCGTCCAGCCGATCCTCGGACAACGGCAGATAGAGCAGAAAGCGTCGGTCCTTGCGTTCCTGTTCGGACAGGCCGGCCAGCGATCTGTGCACACGATGCTTCAGCCACACCTGACCGTGGAACCGGTCCGGATCATAGGCGAGTAGGGTGAACGGCGCCGACGACATGCCAGCGAGGTGCTGCTCCAGGCTCGGGAGCAGGCGGGCGAACTCCCGCTCGGGATCGAACCACAAGCAGACCCGCGCGCGCTTCTCGTGCTGGAAGCGCTGGCCGATCTGGGCGATCAGGGCCTGGAGGATCATGGTTCAACCGCCAAGGCGCCATGAACGCCAAGGGCTCTGTTCTTGTTGGATGGTGTCAGAACAACCCGCTTGATGCCCGATTTCAGTAGAGGAACGTTGAAGTTGATGAGCAGCCCCAGAGGTAGATTGAGGGCTTTAAGATAGGAGATGACCTGAGCCTTGTGAATCGGCGCTAACGCATCCACGGCTTTCAATTCGACAACGAGCTGTCGGTGGACCAGTATGTCGAGCCTTGCGGCGCCCACATCCTGTCCCTTGTAGTTGACAGCCACCGAAACCTGGCGCTCGAATGCGATTCCTCTTAAGTTGAGTTCTACCGCCAGAGCCTCCTCATATACCGACTCCAGATAGCCGGGACCGAGCAGGGAATGGACCTCGATAGCGGCGCCGATTACCGAGTACGCCAAGTGATCGATTTCCGCAGCCGGTTCCACAACACTGCTTCCCTTGGCGAACTTGGCGTCTTGGCGGTTCAAATAACCCTTCCCACCCGCAGCACCCCGGCAGTCTGCAGCGGCAGGATGTTGACGGCGACGCCGTCGTCCAGGTCGGGGCGCCAGCCGACAGGAAGCTCGTCTTCGGATTTCCATGGGGTGCGGATGCGGCAGTCGCCTGGGGCCGGGTCGCCGTTGACGCCTTCCTGCACCCACTGGAGGCGTCGGTCGAGGGCCTGCGCCTCTTCGAGCTTGGCCTGCCAGTCCTGGCGGTCCTCGGCACGGCCTTCTTGGGCGGCGAGTCCGGCCTCGCGGCGGAGGTGGGCGATGGCGTCGCTCAGGTAGCTGCCGCGCAGCTTGGCCAGGCGGTCATGGTCGAGCTTGTGGTAGTGGACCAGCGCCGCGAAGGCACAGGCGCCGCGCCCTTGGCTGCTGGCGATGTGCCAAAGGATGGGCCGCTTCTTGTAGAGCGAGGCGTGGTAGTCGAAGTAGACGTGTTCGAGCCATTCGCCGATGCCTTGGACCGTGCGGTAACCCTTGACCTTGCGCTTCAGTTCGTTGGCGATGTCCACCTCGACCTGGTTGCTGTCCTGGTCGGGGAAGAGCGCGGCCAGCTCGCGCCTCACGCGGTCGAGCAGGGGCGGCTCACCACCGACCGAGAGGAAGGGCACGATGCCGTCCTCGTCGGCCTCGATGACACGTTTGACGGCGTAGGACAACAAGCGCCAGACGTGCTCCATGCGTTTTTGCTCGGTGGTCTTGCCTTCCATCTGGGGCCAGAGGATCTCCGGTGGCCGCTCGCCCAGTGTTTCCTCGATGGTGGCGCGGGTTGGGTCTGGGATACCGTAGAGCTTGTAGACCTCGTCGTTCAGCTTGGCGTAGAGGTGCTGGATACGGGCTTCTTCGGTGGCTTCTAGGTCTGCGAGGTAGCTGAGACGTTGGGGAACCGCCAAGGCGCCAAGATCGCCAAGGAGGAACCATGGTTGTTTGAAGCGCGTGGAGATCTCGTTGCCCTCGTCCCATGAGGCCTTGGCGTTGTGAATCTGTTTTGCGACCGTTCCAATACTCTCATGCTGCGTTTGAACGGGATCAGGAACTGGAAGGCGTTTGATGACGCCCACTTCCCAGGATCCGAAGGACATTAGCCCCTTGAGAAGGTACTCGGCCGGAGCAGAATTGGCGATTCCGAGCAAGAACCCCGCGTCCTGCTCTCGCGCTGGAAAAATCGCGGGGCCCTTGTCGCCGAAGATACAGCCCGCAGGCATTGTGCGGAGATTGAATCCTCGTTGAGTGCGCCGCGGCCAAGTAAGGCCAGGTATGAAGTAGTAGTCTACATTCTGTACCCGTCCGATACTTTTCATCACGTCGATGGCCGTATCCGTCCATTGGACCAGCAGCGAAACATCCGAGTAGAACCTGGAAAAATCACCACCTTTTGCGAACGGTATCCAGTCGAGTCCCTTGCCAATTCGCTCCGTTGGAAACTCCCAATACTGACGTACAAAACGTGGGTCTGCAGCAGTTGCTAAGCCTTGTTTCGCAGCGCCCCATGCGGGATCAAGCGAGAGGGCCTCTCTAAAGATGTGCGATACCAAACCAACTCGGCGATAAGCGAGCGGTGATGTTTCGATCGTTCCGAAATCCCTCCTCGCAACGTCAAAACGAACCCGCTCCGCTGTCTCGTTCAGCGTCCGAACGAACATTTCCTCCCGCCGGTCCGGCTCCGACCGCTTGCCGCCACGAAACCGCTCCAAGTCTAAGAATGTCGCCTTGTCCGCCTCGTTGACGACGTAATAGGCCCGGTCCGCCTGCTCCTTGCTGGTCTCGATGCCCTCTCGAGCCTGGGTCGTCTGAATCGTAGAGACCATCAGGTCCCGGCGCAGATCCTCGTCGGCCAGGATCGCCTTGAGATCGACGCGTCTACGCCTCATGGCTAGCCTCCCAGCGCGCCAATGCCGCGTCTTCCCACTCTGCGATGAGCCCTGCTAAAGGTGTGTAGTCCTTCTGCACGCGCCCCGCCTCGCAGGCATCGAAGTATCTGCCTTCGTCGCTCTTGCGGTCGTATACGTCCAGGGGCAGCATCCCGTTCTGCATCAGGATCAGGTTTCCCACAATGAAGGCGGCGCGTCCGTTGCCTTCGCGGAAGGGATGGATGGCCAGCAGCTCGTTCATGACCTCGCTGACGAAGCCGAACACTTGATGATCGTCGTCCGAGATCACGGGGGATCGCTTGAGCAGGTCGCGTTCCAACACGTCCATGAGGGGCTGGATGCCGCTGGGTGGCAAGGGCCACTTGGTCGGCCCGTCGCCCTTGTGGAGACACACGCTTCGCCAGCCCCCCGCGAACGGGTAGATCTGGCCCATCAGTTCCCGATGGATCTGCTGCAGCAGATTCAGGGTCAGCGGCACCGGGTCTGGCCGCTCAAGCAGCGATGCAACGTACTCCATGGCGCGCGCGACACCCTCGTCCTCGCGGCGGTTCAGCTCTTCGCGGTCGAGGCAACCCGCGTAGTTCAGCAAGACGCCGTCGGCGGTGGTGATCCAGTCCCAGTCCTGGTCGTAGTCCTGCCAGGGCAGCTTCACGACCTTCGGTGACGTCGGTGGGACCGAGGTTTTCGCAAGCGCATCGACGCGTTCCTTCTTCAGCTTCCGCTTGCTCTTTGGCACGCTGTAGAACTCCCCGGAGCGGACGGCCTGGTAGTACTCCTCGGTTCGCTGCCCCTTACCCGCGCAGAAGCGAAAGCCGAAGTCCCTTTCCTCCCAGCGCCAGACGATGCGATTGACCCTCATGCCGTTCTGGACTCCCGCACGGCATCCAGGATGTCCCGCGTGGTCGCCTTGGTCTTGATACCCGGGACATCGAAGGGCGATGGCGCCAGTTCCTTTTTCGCCGTCAGCAAGAAGACGGTCCCATCTCGCCTGCGGATCTCGATCGCTTCCTCTTGGGCGAGCACCAGGAGCTTGGCGAGATTCTGCCGGGCTTCGGAATAGGTGAATACCTTCATCGCTGTTTACTCCAGGAGCTCAATCTTCAGCTCGGTTGCAACCTGCTTCATGCGACCGTCAAGGGTGATGAGTGGATGGCCAAGGGATCTGGCACAGTGCAGGAAATAGGCGTCATAGGCGTAGAGGTCGAAATCCATCGCCAACTGCAATGCTTGGCGGACATCGACGCCGATCAGCCTGACCGGGATCGCGCTTGCGCTGGCCTGGGCCGCCAATACCTGCTCGGGCATGAGCCGTTTCCGCTTGATCATCGCGGACAGCGCATTGCCGATCTCGTAAGGCAGGATCTCCGGGGCGAGGACTTCCGCACCGGCGGTTAGATCGATGATCCGGGCCTTTTCCGGCTCGTCCAGGGCGACCGCCAGGAAGATGTTGGTATCCGCTACGATCTTCATACGTACAATTGTACAACTACTGTTTTCGGTTACAAGCGCTCACCGCGCACCGCCTTTGAGCACGATGGCCGCCGCCTCGACGGTGGCATCGTCGAGGATGCCGTAGCCCAGGTCGAGCATGACGAGCAG
>JAJDOJ010000086.1 GCA_022340215.1 Gammaproteobacteria bacterium | reverse complement strand
CCGTGGGGATCTGGTGGCTCATGTACCGCTTCCTCAGCGGGGGCCGGTGATGGAGGGACCGAATGAGAATCCTGGCCCGAGTTCTCCCTGCCCGATCTGCCGGGAACCCACGACGGGGGGCACCTTGACCAGGACAATGTGAGAATGAGTGGCTGTGGATATTAAAAACCAATAGCTCGAAATGGCCTCTCCGACCGTTTCGAGCTATTCGTCTCCCCCTGACGTGTCCCGCGCACCACTCGGCAGACGGCAGAAACGTGGAACGACACTCCATTCCCGAATAACCGTTGTGGCGCGCACAGATCATCACACTCGCGGCCAGCCGCTTGAGGTCCCACTCGAACGGACCGGGATGCGTCTCGTCGAAGTCGCCAATGTCTAACACCAGCCGACGATCCGTCGCATGATACCAACAGTAGTTGCCCAGAGCGGTCTCCTCCCGGGGTCGAGTCCCTGATCGTCAGAGTCAGGCCTCGCGTAGCAACCTGGTACAAGCCAGGATATATTGGAATCCATGGCCAGACTGTTGTGCATTGGGATCGCTGGCGTATTCTACCGCGTGACGCCCCGGGGTAATCGGCAGGAACCCCGCGCCTGCACGTGAGGCAACGTCAGCCGAACACCGCGAGCGCAATACTGCCGTCATTGCGGCCTAGTCTACCGGTGCCTACAGCTACCGTGAGATTGCCGATCATTTCGATCTGCACCCGGCGACGGCAGGGCGAGTGATCCGTAGCCAGATGCCATAATGCAAGACCTGACCCCGGACACGGTAGGACGAGCGATTCGAAGCCAGGCGTCAAAATGCAAGACCTAACCCCAAACAAGATTTTCGTTCCCGATATCGATTGGGTCAGGATACCGGGCGGGGAATTTCTTTATGGTGAAGAGCAGGAGCGCATTTCTCGGGACACGTTCTTCATTTCACGATACCTCGTCACCAACGTCCAGTTCCAGGCATTCGTCGAAGCAGGGGGATACGAAGACGAACGCTGGTGGCAGGACCTGCGGAAACCAGAGCCTGAAACTTCAAGCTGGTCGCAGCCCAATCGCCCCCGCACCAATGTGGACTGGTACGAGGCGGTGGCATTCACGCGCTGGCTTTCGGCACAGCTCGGTTACGAGGTCCGCCTGCCGACGGAGCAGGAGTGGGAGCGGGTGGCGCGGGGCAGGGGCGGGCGCGACTACCCGTGGGGCGGGGACTACCGCTCCGGCTTTGCGAATGTCGACGAAAAGGAGAACAAGATCGGACCGTGGAACCTGGAACAGACGACCGCCGTGGGGGTGTACCCGCAGGGGGCCTCGAGCGAGGGCGTGCTGGATCTCGCCGGCAATGTCTGGGAGTGGTGTCTTAACAAGTACGATAAACCAGAGGTGATCGCCGCTGACAACAGTGGTGATTTTCGCGTGCTGCGCGGCGGCTCCTGGTTCCTCGGTCCAGGCAGCGCGCGCGCCGCGTTCCGCGGCGGGCACAGTCCCGACTTCCGTTACCACCACATCGGGTTTCGGGTGTTGTCGTCTGCCCCCATCGATGGCCGCTGATCGTCTGTCCGCTGTCGACCGGCGCGATAGCGCCGGGCGCGATTTTTTGCGAAAATTCGCGCGCTGGCTTGTCCAGTCGGGCGCCCCGGATATGACAGACGTGCTGCGCGGCGGCTCCTGGATCAACAATCCAGACAACGCGCGCGCCGCGATCCGCAACAGGAACAATCCCGACAACCGTAACAACAACATCGGGTTTCGGGTGTTGTCGTCTGCCCACATTACCCACCGCTTTGCAGGCGTGAGGGCCTGTCGACCATGGTTTGCAGGACACGGCAGAGTGGTTTAATGGCGCGGGTGCGTCCGGTCCGCACGCCTGGTGGCGTCGGGCGCATATCGAAGGGGGGCGCTCCCCGGCGAAAGCCCGGAGCGCCCTATTTTTTACCACTTTGTTTTATCCATCCCCCCAGTAGTCTGCCCAGCTCTGCTACCTGCCGGCTCACATGCTCGTACTGGCCGTCGCTCAACCAATGCCAGTGATGCGCCAGACGCAGGTAGAGTCGGACGATATCGAGCTTCGTGTCGCATTCAATCAGCACGGACCTCCTCTGCGGGCCACGGAGCTTGCGGGCGATAAACAGGCGTTCTTGGAAATCCAGCGTAGCTTCGATCAAGCGCCGTGTCGTGCTGAACCGGTGGGTTTTCGGAAACTTGTCCGTTTTCGGCAATAGCCAGGCGAGCAAATCGAATGTCCTGGTCAAGATGATCATGTCTTCCTGCACGTTGGCGGCTCCCGAAGATGATTTTGGAAAGGTCTGCGAATTTTCGAATCTCTACTCGGCCTGGAAAAAGGCATCGAAAGGCAAACGGCGGTCAGCGCCCGCGGCAGCGTTCGAATGCGGCCTGGCCGACGCGCTGCTCGAACTGAAATCCGAGCTGGAACGGGATACCTACCGTCCCGGCCCCTACACCCATTTTTACATTCATGAACCGAAGCGCCGGAGAATCAGCGCCGCACCTTTCAGGGACCGCGTCGTGCATCATGCCCTGTGCAATGTGATCGAGCCGATTTTAGACGGCCGCTTCATCCCGGACAGCTATGCAAATCGACGGGGCAAGGGCACGCACCGGGCCGTGGACCGTCTCCAACGCCTTGCGCAATCCTTCGATTACGTCCTGCGGCTCGATATCGTCAAGCACTTTCCGGCCATCGACCACGGGATCCTGCTGGATATCCTCGGCCGCCACCTCCACGATGAACGTACCCTTTCGCTGGCCGGGACCATCATCGACAGCGGAAAGGGGGTGCTGGACCAGGAATACGAACCCGCTCTGTTCCCCGGAGACGACCTCCTGGCCCTCTGCCGTCCACGGGGCCTGCCTATCGGAAATCTGACGTCGCAGTTCTGGTCCAACTGCTACCTGCATCCTCTGGATACTTTCGTCAAGCGTGAGCTGCAATGCAAAGGTTACGTGCGTTACGTCGATGACTTCGCGCTGTTCTCCAACTCCAAGCAACAGCTGTGGGAATGGAAAGAGGCCGTACACGGCCGCCTCGAGACCCTGCGTCTGCGGTTTCACGAGCATAGTGCTCAGGTGGTTCCGGTCCGAACCGGAATCCCCTGGCTGGGATTCGTCGTGTACCCTCAGTATCGTCGTCTGAAACGCCGCAAGGTCGTGTGTGCGACACGACGTCTCAGAAAGCGATACGAGGAGTGGCGGCGCGGGAAGATCACATTCGGTGAGCTGGACGCCAGCGTGCAGGGCTGGATCAATCACGTGCGCTATGCGGACAGTTGGGGGTTGCGCCGTCATGTCCTGGCCCGCGTATCCGCCTGAAGCATTTCGCGACCGGCGCTATC
>JAJDOJ010000085.1 GCA_022340215.1 Gammaproteobacteria bacterium | reverse complement strand
CAGATCGCGCCGGGTGAACTGCGAAGCAGTGAACGGCTTGGGCAGGAAGCCCAAGACCGGTGCCCAAGCAAAGCAGGGACAGCGCAGCGCCGGGATCGTTCGTCATCAAGACGCGACAACAGGCGCATAGTCGAACTATGTGACTGTTGTCGCAACACAGAGGACGGACGACAAAGACAAGCAGGATGGTATGTCATTTGACAGAAATCGCCTTAGAACGGGATCCCGGCAACGTCGAACGAGAAGCGGTACTACCCGGTGGGTTTCTTCGGTGCGTAGAGATCCGTGACGGTCCCGTCCACCACCTCGGCGGCGAAGCACACCGTTTCCGACAGCGTCGGATGCGGATGGATCGTCAGCGCGATGTCCTCGGGGTCGGCATCCATTTCCATGGCCAGCACGGTCTCCGCGATGAGTTCTCCCGCATTGGGGCCAACGATCCCGGCGCCGATCAATTTACGATCCTTGCCGAACAGCAGTTTCGTCATCCCCTCGTTCCGCCCTAGGCTCAGCGACCGTCCGCTGGCGGCCCAGGGATAGACACCCTTGTCGTATTCCACCCCCGCCGCCTTGGCCTCTTCTTCGGTCATGCCCATCCATGCGACCTCCGGGTCGGTATAGGCCACCGAAGGGATGGCGCGGGCATCGAAATGCGACTTCAACCCGGCGCAGACCTCTGCGGCCACCTTGCCCTCGTGGGCCGCCTTGTGCGCCAGCATCGGCTGGCCGACGATGTCGCCGATGGCATGGATGTGTCCTACGTTGGTCAGCATCCGGTCGTCCACGGGGATGAACCCGCGTTCGTCCACCTTGACCCCGGCGTTTTCGGCACCGATCTTGAGGCCGTTGGGTGTACGTCCGGTCGAGACGAGCACCCGATCGAAGGTTTCGGACTCGGGCGCGCCCTTGCCTTCGAAACGCACCTCCAGGCCATCCGGCCGCGCCTCGACGGAAACCACCCGCGTTGCGGTATGGATCTTTTCGTAGCGCTTCTTGACGATCTTGAGCAGAGGGCGAACAAGGTCCCGATCGCAACCTGGGATCAGGCCGTCCGTCAACTCGACGACGGTAACCTTGGATCCCAGCGCATGGTAGACGGTGGCCATCTCCAGACCGATCACGCCACCTCCCACGACGAGCAGGCGCTCGGGAACGTCCCGCAGCTCCAGTGCCCCGGTAGAATCCATAACCCGTGAGTCATCCCAGGGAAAGATCGGAAACCGGGCGGGTTCCGAGCCGGCCGCGACGATCGCCCGATCGAACGCCACCACCTTCGTTCCATCGCTGGTCTCGACCTCGATGCGCTCCGGTGATACGAAGCGCCCCGTACCCTGGAGGATGGTCACCATGCGCTGCTTCGCCAACTGGGCCAGCCCCCCGGTCATCTTCTTCACCACCCCGTCCTTCCAGGCACCGAGTCCGGAAAGATCGATCTCCGGCTTGCCGAAGCTGATGCCGTGAGAAGAGAAGGCGTCGGCCTCGTTGATGATCTGCGCGGTGTGCAGCAGGGCCTTGGACGGGATACAGCCGACGTTCAGGCACACCCCGCCAATGGTTGGGTAACGCTCGATCAGCACCACGCGCTTGCCCAGGTCGGCAGCGCGAAACGCGGCCGTGTAGCCGCCCGGTCCCGACCCGAGTACGGCCACCTCCGCAACCACATCGGCCTCCGCGTCCTGAGTCGCGGCTGACCCCGGCGCTTTCGCAGACACGGCGGAGGGCCCTGAGCCCGCCCCGGCGGGCAGGGCCTGTGGTTCGGGCTGCGCCGATGTTGCAGCCGCAGCCGCATCCTCGACGGTCAGCGTGAGGATCGGGTCTCCCTGCGACACCCTGTCGCCGACCGACACCAGGAGTTCACCAACGATACCGCCAGCCGGCGACGGCAGCTCCATGGTGGCCTTGTCGGACTCCAGGGAAATCAACGAACCCTCCGCCTCGATCCGGTCTCCCGGGGAGACGAGGACCTCGACGACCTCGACATCCCGGAAGTCCCCGATGTCCGGTACCTCGACCTTGATTGTCTTGCTCATGCGGTTTCCACCGAGTTTCCTTATGCGCCGCTACAACAGCATGCGGCGCGTGTCAGAGAGCAGCGAGCTCAGGAAGGTCGTGAACCGGACGCCGTCCGCACCGTCGATGACCCGGTGATCGTAGGACAGGGACAGCGGCAGGATCAGACGCGGCACGAAAGCGCCATCCCGATACACCGCCTGCATCGAGGCGCGCGACACACCCAGGATCGCGACCTCCGGGGCATTGATGATGGGCGTGAACGCAGTCCCGCCTAGCCCGCCGAGGCTGGAGATGCTGAAACATCCTCCCTGCATGTCGCCGGGAGACAGCTTGCCTTCACGGGCTCGGGCACTGAGCTGCATCAGTTCGGCCGCCACCTCGACCAGGCTCTTGCGGTCGGCGTCCCGAACGATGGGAACCACCAGGCCCCGAGTCGTGTCGACGGCGACACCGATGTGATAGTAGTGCTTCAGGATCAGGTTTTCCTGAGTCGGGTCGAGGGATGAATTGAAGTGCGGAAACTCCTTCAGCGCCGAGACCAGCGACTTCATCAGGAACGACAGGATCGTGACCTTGATCCCCTTGTCACCGTATTCCGCATCGAGCGACTTGCGGAACGACTCCAGCTCCGTGATGTCCGCCTGATCGAACTGCGTGACGTGCGGGACCCGCACCCAGTTGCGGTGCAGTTTGCGTCCGGTCAGTTTGTTGATCCGGGTCAACGGCCGGGTCTCGACCTCGCCGAACGCGGAGAAATCGATCTCCGGCACCTCGTCCACCGACAATCCGCCGCCACCGGACACCATGGCGTGTTTGACATGCTCCTGGACGTCTGACTTCAGGATCCGCCCCTTGGGTCCGGTACCGGAAACATGACCGAGATCGGCCCCAAGCTCCCGGGCGAAGCGCCGCACCGCCGGGCTGGCGTGCGCCTTGCGGAAACGCTCCCGATCGATATGGGCGGTCGGAGATGGCCGGGGCCCCAGCGTCGGCGCCTCGGCGGCCTTCGACGGCTCCGAATCAGGAGGCGCCTCGGAGGGTGCCTCCTTCGCCTTGCCTGTATCCTGCGAAGGCTGAGGTGCCGGTGCGGATTCGACCTCGGGCTCCGGTCGATCCGCCGTGGGCGACAGCGTGAGGATGACGTCGCCCTGAGATACCTTGTCGCCCACCCCGAGACGAAGTTCCTCGACCGTCCCGCTGCTCGATGACGGGATCTCGATCGAGGCCTTGTCGGACTCCACGGTGATCAGCGAATCCTCCTCGCGCACCCGATCGCCCGAGCGGACCAGGACCTCGATGACCTCGACCTCGGAAAAGTCACCGATATCCGGAACCTTGACGTCGATTATGTCGGCCATGTCGATTCCTCTCCGCAAGAATCAGGCACGCACCGGATCGATCTTTTCCGGATCGATGCCGTACCTTTCACGCGCTTCACCGACCTTCGCCAGCTCCAGGGCCCCATCGTCCGCGAGCGCCTTCAACGCGGCATAAGCCACGTGGTAACGGTCCACCTCGAAGTGCCGTCTCAGGGACTTGCGCGTATCGCTGCGCCCGAACCCGTCCGTACCCAGGACGAAGTAGCGGCCCGGCACATAGGCACGGATCTGGTCGGCGTAGTTCTTCATGTAGTCCGTTGCGGCGATGAAGGGGCCAGACACGCCGTGGAAGCATTGGGCCAAGTAACTCTCGCGTGGCTCCGACTCGGGGTGGAACAGATTGTGGCGATCGATCGACTGCGCCTCGCGTTTGAGCTCGTTGAAGCTGGTGACGCTCCAGATGTCACTGTCCACGCCGAAGTCCTCCTTCAACAGTCCGGCCGCCGCGATCACCTCGCGGAGTATGGCGCCGCTGCCGAGGAGCTGGACGCGCAGCTTCCTGCGTCCGCCCTTGCGGAACCGGTACATCCCCTTCACGATGCCTTCGGCCGCCCCTGGCGGCATCGCCGGGTGGGTGTAATTCTCGTTCAACGCCGTGATGTAATAGAAGATGTTTTCCTGCCCCACGTACATACGACGCATGCCGTCGTGGACGATCACTGCCAGTTCGTAGGCGAAGGTCGGATCGTAACTGACGCAGATGGGGATGGACGCCGCGGTGATCAGGTTGTGACCGTCCTGATGCTGCAGCCCTTCGCCGGCCAGTGTGGTGCGTCCCGCGGTGCCGCCGATAAGAAACCCGCGAGCCTGCATATCGCCGGCCGCCCACAGCAGGTCGCCCACGCGCTGGAACCCGAACATCGAATAGAAGATATAAAATGGCACCATGTTCACGCCGTGCGTGCTGTACGAAGTCGCCGCGGCGATCCAGGACGAGGTCGCTCCCGCCTCGGTGATCCCCTCCTCCAGGATCTGACCGGACTTGTCTTCCCGGTAGTACATGATCTGGTCCTTGTCCTGCGGCGTGTACACCTGCCCGGACGAGGAATAGATCCCCAGCTGGCGAAACATCCCTTCCATACCGAAGGTCCGTGCCTCGTCGGGCACGATGGGCACGATGTTGCGGCCGATCTTCTTGTCTCTCGTCAGCAGGGTCAGCATCCGCACGAAGGCCATGGTGGTGGACATCTCGCGATCGCCGCTGTCTCCCAGCAAGGGCGCGAACACCTCGAGATCGGGGATCTCCAGCGGCGTACCCAGCGTCTTGCGCACCGGCAGCGAACCGCCCAGCGCGGCGCGCCGATCGCGCAGGTAGCGCATCTCCTCACTGTCCTCCGCGGGCCGGTAGTACTTCGCCTCGGCCGCCTCGTCATCGGACAGGGGGATGTTGAAGCGGGCACGAAACGCCTTGAGGTCGTCGGCTCCCAGCTTCTTCTGGCTGTGCGTGCGCATCTGCGCCTCGCCCGAGGCGCCCATGCCATAACCCTTGACCGTCTTCGCCAGAATCACCGTAGGCTGTCCCCCGTGCGCTACCGCCTCGGCGTAGGCGGCATACACCTTATGCGGATCGTGTCCCCCTCGGTTCAGCCGCCAGATATCCGGGTCCGACATCGTCGCGACCATGTCGGCGAGTTCGGGATACCTGCCGAAGAAGTGCTCGCGCACATAGGCCCCGTCCTTGGCCTTGTAGTTCTGGTAGTCGCCGTCCACGGCCTCTTCCATACGTTGCCGCAGCAGGCCGCTGGCGTCCTTCGCCAGCAGGGGATCCCAGTAGGACCCCCAGATCACCTTGATCACGTTCCAGCCCGCGCCACGGAAGATCGCCTCGAGCTCCTGGATGATCTTGCTGTTGCCGCGCACGGGTCCGTCGAGGCGCTGCAGGTTGCAGTTGACGATGAAGACGAGGTTGTCGAGATTCTCGCGTCCGGCCAGCGTGATGGAACCCAGGGTCTCCGGCTCGTCGACCTCACCGTCCCCGATGATCGACCAGACCCTGCGGTCGCGCGTATTGGCCAGGCCCCGGTCGTGCATGTACTTCAGGAAGCGGGCCTGATAGATACTCATGATCGGGCCGAGCCCCATTGAAACGGTGGGAAACTGCCAGAAATGCGGCATCAACCAGGGGTGCGGATACGACGACAGACCGCCTCCGTCGACCTCGCGGCGGAAGTGGTCGAGCTGGTCCTCGGTCAATCGCCCCTCGAGAAATGCACGCGCGTAGATACCCGGCGCGGAATGTCCCTGCATATAGACGAGATCGCCACCGTGCTCGTGACTCGGTGCACGCCAGAAATGGTTGAAACCGACGTCGTACAGGGTCGCGGACGAGGCAAAGGTCGCGATATGTCCGCCCAGCTCGCTGCTCTTCTGGTTGGCGCGGACCACCATGGCCATGGCGTTCCAGCGGATGTAGGACCGGATCCTTCGCTCGATTGCCTGATCTCCAGGCAAGCGCCTCTGCAGATGCGGCGGGATGGTGTTGACATAGGCCGTGTTGGCGGAGTACGGGAGGTTCGCACCGGACCGCCTCGCCTTGTCGATCAGCCTTTCCAGCAACTGGTGCGCGCGCGCTATCCCCTCGACCTCTATGACGGCATCGAGGGCGTCCAGCCACTCCTGGGTCTCCTGCGGGTCGTCGTCGTGAGTGGCAATCTGGCTGTTCATGTCCTGACTCCCGGCGTTGTCGGCGGAAGGCATCGAGACTGCTGCCGCCGGCAGCGATGATGGGCCTTGAATCGCCAGCGACCTGGCATCGGAACCGATGCCGGGTCGCTGGCTACTCGACTTGTCGATAAACCGGGATCCGCGAAAACCGGAGATAGCCGCACGCACCCGACACCTGGCGACCTCCCACGGACCTGCCGACTCCCGGCGGTATCCGACCGTTCGGGCTGCCCGTCCCGGACAGTCCGGACAGGGCGCGGGGTATCGGTAGAGCGCCCGCACACGGATACCCCGCTTTTCGAGAAGCGAGAGGATACCATCATCCCCGGGCAAGTGCAGGGCGCCGACCGCCACGAAGGCATTGTGCCGCGCTCGAGGTAAGGCAGGATGCGCTCGTCCTGCGAGTGGATCGTGCCGTACAGGTAGCTCACCTGTCCCTGATCATGCCCCAGTCCCCACAGCAAACCCCGCGCGTAGTCTGGTGGCCATCCAGCGTCGGTGGTATCGACCGCCAGGATAATCGGCAGACAGACGAAGCGGGCGGGTAGCGTCCCGAGTGTGCTCGCGCGACCGGTTTTCGCATTCATGCCCGGCATCCGTTAAGCTGTTTCCATGTCTGAAAGTAGCGTGGCTCACCCGATCGGCGGGCGTTTCCGGGGATTCCTCCCGGTCGTGGTGGACGTGGAAACCGGCGGTTTCAACGCAGCCACCGACGCGCTTCTCGAGATCGCCGCCGTCTTCGTACAGATGGATGATAGGGGGTTCTTCAGCAGGGGGGAAACGGTCTCGACACACGTTCAGCCCTTCCGGGAGGCGAACATCGAAGCCGCTTCTCTGGAGGTCAACGGCATCGACCCCTGGCACCCGCTTCGCATTGCCCTGCTGGAACGTGATGCGCTGGGGTTCGTGTTCGGGAAGGTACGCAAAGCGATCAAGGCGAACCACTGTAACCGTGCCATCCTGGTGGGCCACAACGCGGCGTTCGACCTGGGGTTTGTCAATGCCGCCGTGGCACGCAACGAGATCAAGCGCAACCCCTTTCACCCCTTCAGCAGTCTTGACACGGTGACACTCGGCGCCATGGCGCACGGGCAGACGGTACTGTCCAGAATCCTCGACGCCGCCAATATCCCCTTCGACACCAACGAGGCCCATTCGGCCGTCTATGACGCCGAGAAAACCGCTGACCTTTTTTGCAACATCATCAACCGCTGGCAACAGATGGAGGCCCTCTCCGGGCTGGAACGAATCACACCCGAATCCGGACTGAGGAACGACGCCGGGACTTGAGGCGCAAGGGGTCGCGAGTCCCTATTCGAGAGTCGATTTGATGAACGGAATCGTGATCCGTCGCTTGGCAACGAGCGATCCGCGATCGAGGCGGTCGATCAGGCACATCAGGCCGACCATGTCCCGGGAGCAGTGGTTGAGCAGGTAGCCTCCGACGTCCGCGCTCAGGGCGAATCCTCGTTGGCGCGCATGATTACCGAGCGCGACCAGCTTGGCGTCGTCGTCCAGCGGCTGGATACGGTATACGGCACCCCAGACCAGCCGCGAGGCGAGGTCGGGCAGACCGATGCCGAGCCCGGAGGGGCTACGATCGGCCCCGAAGACGAGCGTCGTACCGCTGGATCGGCAGGCGTTGATCAGTGCGAATACCGCCGTTTCGCGCTCGCGCCGCCCGGCGACACCATCCAGGTCGTCCACGCAGACCATCGACAGGCTCTCCAGTCCTGCCATCGCCTCCCCGGCGCGTTCCCCGAGGGCGTCCATGGAGAGATACGCGACGCGACGTCCGTCGGACCCGCCCAGATGGCAGCAGGCCTGAAGGAGATGCGTCTTTCCTGTCCCCTCCGGCCCCCACAGGTAGACCTGGGCGGGTTCGGGTTCCCCGCGACGATCGCCCCCTCGTGCGAGGTCCATCAGATGGGCCACCGGTGCGGCGTTCTCCCCGGGATGGTAGACGTCGAACGTGGCCGAGGGGTGGAGTCCGACGGCGAGTGGCAGTTGTTGCATCGAGGGGGTCTGCGGGCGCATCGTCAGGTGCAACTCCCGCCCTGACAGCGAACGCGGTTCGTCCACCGCACGACGTAATCGGCCCCACTGGCCGCGGTGGTCACCACCGTAACGCCGATCAGGACCGTCAAGAGGCTCTCGGGTAACGACACGATCTGGTCCAGCACCACGATCAGCGCGAGTAGAATCTGCACGACGGTATTGAGCTTGCTGATGTAGCTGGGCTGCATCTCCAGCTTGTGCGTGATCGCGTGGTATGTGGCGGCGCCCGCCAGGATGATCAGATCACGCAAGATGACCAGCGCGACCAGCCAGTACGGCAGCAACTCGAGCCATCCCAGACAGAGATAGGTCGCCGCCAGCATGATCTTGTCCGCCAACGGGTCCAGGAAGGAACCCAGGCGGGTCTGCCAGCCATAGAACTTCGCCAGAAATCCGTCCAGACCGTCGCTGGCCCCCATGAACGCCGCTAGTATCAGGGCAAGGACGAAACGCTGGTCGAGCAGCATCCAGGCGAGCACGGGAACCAGGGCAATTCGAACCACCGTAATGACGTTCGGGATCTGCCGTACGTTCATTCGGACCTCGTACGCAGCCGAAACCCCGAACGTCCGGCTGCGACGGCGCATCGCTGCGTTGCGCGCTCGTTCCCTCTCCCATCCAGCTTCTGTTTCCTGGTGGCCGTGCGCCGTGCGCCTTGCGCCGCATCCGTCTCGCTCATATGTCCAGGGTTTCCCTCTAACGCATCAGCCGATAATGCAGGACACGAAGTTCCTCATAGGCGACATCGGGCACCAGACCGGTATCGGCAGTCCCCCCGATCCGTGATACCGCACCGGGCTCACCGGGTACCGGCAGCGCCTGTATTGTGTCAGGTATACCCTGAGCGACGGGTGCTTCGCCAATCGTTCCGCCGCTTATTTCTCCAACACCCGCATCGCTCTCGACCGGCCCCGTCGCGCCGGCCCGATCGGCTGGCGGGGACTCGCCGTACCGGGCGAATACCGGTACGTTCACGGTCCCTGTCCCCGCCTCCTCCGGAGGAACCTCGGTGAGCGTGGTACCGAGCGAAATCTCGCTGACGAGATCGTCCGGGTTGCCTCGCAGCTGCAGCAGCCAGGCGGCATGGCCCGGTTCGACGCGCCAGGGTCGAAACACGCTTACCCGCCCGACCCCAGAGAGGTAGCGCTGCAGGCGGGCGTAGTCCCGCATACTGGCGACCCCATCGACCTCGAGAATGACGCGATCGGGACTCTGCGAGCGGTCAAGGACGGCAAGCCTCGCGCCGAGCCTGTCGGCCAGTCCCTCGACCCCCTGCTCGACCGCCCCCTGAAGGCTCGTGCCCTCGGAACGCCAATCCAGGACCTCGCTGCCGAGGTAGAGCCGCCAGTCGACCTTCCAGTAGCCGTCGCGGCCTCCGCGCGCGTGCCCAATCCACACGGCATCGGGACCGTAACGCACCGACGCGTGACGTACGTTGTCGTCGAAACCACCGGCGACATCGGCGACCCCGACGTGTTTCCTGTCCTCCAGGTCGAGTAGCGGCAACACCACGGGTACGCCGCGGCGTGTCGCCGCGTCCTTCAGGGTACGGGTCGCGGGCTCGGCGTCACTCTCCCCGAGAAGACGCCGGTCACCGACACCGCCGGCAACCGCCAGCCACACGAGCACCGCGGGCCGCTCGCTACGCCACACCGGCAAACCGGCCTGACTCACGGCCTCCTCGAGCGCGGGACCATCGAACCGTACCCAGATCAGGTAGGCCGGTTCCTCCAACCCACTGTCCCTGTAGCGAAACTGCTCGACGAAGTCACCCGCGCGTCCCAGTATCTCCTGCGATTCGGGTCTGCGCGCGGCGTCCGTCTTCCCGGTCAGTCGGACCAGCACCTCGGCGAGCGCATCACGAAACCCCTTGTTGCGGTCCGGCTCCTCGCCGGTCGCGACGGGCGCCTCGGCGTCATAGAGCGTATCGAGCGGAACACCGTGTGCGGAGGCGGCACAAAGCAGGCAGACGAGCAGCAAGGCGCGCAGCCGGTAAATCCCGCCTGGTCGCGCAGCGAATCTCGTTGTCGGTTTGTCGGTCATTCCTGTCGCTGTCGGGGCGTGTCGAGCCGGTGGAACTGAAGTCCGGGACCGCGCCGGAATCGGCGAGTAACATACCACATAAGTCCGCGACTCAGCAGGGTTGGCCAGCCCCACTAAAAGGACGGGAACGCCGGCAGCGGTTTACTCCCACCCGGGCTGTGGCTACCATTCGCGCTCTTCCCAACGCGTCCGACCATGTCAGAACGTTCAAACCAACAAGACTCGCCCTCGCTCGACTACCGCGCCGCAGGGGTCGACATCGACGCCGGCAACCGCCTGGTGCAGAGGATACGTTCGGCCGTGGAAAGCACACGACGCCCAGAGGTACTCGGCGGTATCGGCGGGTTCGGCGGGCTGTTCGCCTTGCCGCAGGGACGATACGCCAACCCCGTCCTCGTCTCGGGAACCGATGGGGTCGGCACCAAGCTGAAGCTCGCCGCCGCACTGGGCCTGCACAACGGCGTCGGCATCGATCTGGTCGCCATGTGTGTCAACGACATCCTGGTGCAGGGCGCCGAACCCCTGTTTTTCCTGGACTACTATGCAACCGGGAGTCTGGACTTGGAGACCGCCGCAACGGTGATCGAGGGCATCGCCGAGGGGTGCCGTCAGGCCGGGTGCGCCCTGATCGGCGGCGAAAGCGCGGAGATGCCGGGGATGTACGCCAGCGGCGACTACGATCTCGCTGGTTTCTGCGTGGGGATCGTGGAGCGCGACCGCCTGATCGACGGCTCGCGGGTCGGTGCGGGGGACGTACTCGTCGGTCTCGCGTCCAGCGGGCCCCATTCGAACGGCTACTCCCTGATCCGCAGGATCCTCGAGACGCGTGGCACCGACCCGTCCACGACACTGGGTGACGCTACGCTGGGCGAAGCCCTGATGCGGCCCACCCGCATCTACGTCGACGCCCTGCTCCCCCTGGTCGGGGAGGCCGGGTTGCACGCGCTCGCGCATATCACCGGCGGCGGCATTACCGAAAACCTCCCGAGGGTGCTGCCGCCGGGGCACGAGGCGGTCGTCGACACGAAGCGCTGGCCCCGACCGGAGGTGTTCGACTGGATCCGGCGAACGGGAAGGATCGATGAGATGGAAATGCTGAAGACATTCAACTGCGGGATCGGAATGATCGCGGTCGTTTCCGGAGAGGCGATCGACAGGGTCCGCACCCGGGTGGAGGATTGCGGCATCGACTCGTGGATCCTCGGCAGGGTGACACCGCGAGACGGTCCCTCCCGGGTACGGTATGAATGAGCCGCGCAACGGTCTGCGTTTGTGCATGCCCCCCGTCCTGACCGCGTGCGGAGGCCGTCGCTTCGGCTGATCGACGGACCGGGAATGAAAGTACCCTGCAACATCGTCGCGCTGATCTCGGGTAGCGGAAGCAACCTGCAGGCCATCATCGATGCGGTGGACCGTGGCCGGATCGACGGCCGTATCGTCGCGGTCATCAGCAACGAAACCGGGGCCTTCGGCCTGGAGCGGGCGGCCAATACCGGGATCCACGCGGAGGTCCTGGATCACAGGCGATTCCCGAACCGGGAGGCGTTCGACCGGGAGTTGATCGCACGGATCCGTTCCTTCGCACCGGATCTCGTGGTCCTGGCCGGCTTCATGCGTATCCTCACGCACCTCGTCGTCGACCCGCTCAGTGATCGCCTCGTCAACATTCATCCCTCGCTCCTGCCGAAATACCGGGGACTGAACACCCATCGCCGCGCCCTGGAGGCCGGCGATTCGCGAGCCGGCTGCAGCGTGCATTTCGCGACCATGGAACTGGACGGGGGACCCGTGATCCTGCAGGCCGCGGTGCCCGTGCACCGCGGCGACGACCCGGATTCACTCGCGGCGCGCGTCCTGGAGAAGGAACACGTGATCTACCCGCTCGTGGTGAAGTGGTTCTGCGAGGGCCGGCTGAAACTTCGAGGCGACAAGGTCCATATGGACGGTATGACGCTCGATTCCCCGCTGCAACTCGATTCGCTCGACGAGACGGAACTCGCCGGATTCGGGGTGGGACAGGCGGCGAACGAATAATCCGATGGCATCCCGGCGGGACGCCGTCCGGCGGACCGTCAGGCCGAGGGGCCGTCGAATCGACGGTGGTCGATTACCGGGAAATTGCGGCGGATCGAATCGAGTAGCGCTTTATCGATGTCGGCGACAGCGACCCCGGAACCCTGCGGGATCTGTTCCATCACCGTGCCCCAGGGATCGACGAGCATACTGTGCCCCCAGGTCTCGCGTCCATTGAGGTGATAGCCGCCCTGGGCCGCGGCGATCACGTAGCACAGGTTCTCGATGGCCCTCGCGCGGATGAGGTTCTCCCAGTGCGCCCTTCCCGTGATCGCCGTAAAGGCCGACGGCAGGGCAATGAGTTCCATCCCTGCGCTGAGCATGTGTCGAAACAGCTCGGGAAACCGTAGATCGTAACAGACCGCCAGGCCGAGACGACCGAAAGGCGTGTCCACGACGACCACGTCGTGGCCACTGAGTATGGTCTCGGACTCGTTGTAACTCTCTCCGCTGCAGAAAATCCGGACGTCGAACAGGTGCAGCTTGTCGTAGCGCGCCACCCGCTCGCCCTTGTCGTTGAACAGCAGACAGGCCGCGTAGACCTTGTCGGGCATGGGGGATTCGATCGGCAGCGTCCCGCCGACGATCCAGAGTCCGTGTCGACGGCTCTGGTCCGCGAGGAAATCCTGGATACGTCCCTCACCGTCTTTCTCGCGAAGACTCACCTTGTCCTGCTCGGACATACCCATGAGTGCGAAGTTTTCCGGCAACACCACGAGTTCCGCGCCGCGATCCACCGCTTTCCGAATCAGACGTTCCGACTCCAGGAGGTTCGCGTCAACGTTGGGGCCGGAGGCCATCTGGATAGCTGCAACTTTTTTCATGCGGGGTCGACCGGTGTTTGGCGGGAGCATAGCACTTTTGCCCGCAGCGCCAATAACGGCCCCCGCCCGAACGCAATGTCAATCCCCCTCCGCGTCAAACAGTTCGACGTCGCCGCTGTCGCCCAGATTCGCGGGCCGGACCCGGATATCGTCCCAGGGCCCCGTCACCTTGAGTTCGATCCGGCTCACGCTGCTGAGATCGGCCCCCGTTTGTTTCAGGAGGCGTTCGGCGACGAATACCGCCGCGCCCACGGCCGGCCCACCGATGACCGCCCCGGCAATGGTCGGCCCCAGTCCCAGCTGCGGCGTCACCGCGACGACCTGATCGTAGTCCCTGGCGACCAGACCGGTTCGACCTGAAATCTCGATCTCCGAGGATGGGCCCTTGATCGCCAGATCGCGGGTATACAGATCGGAACCAACGAGCACGAGATTGCCCTTGATGGAATCGAAGGCGAATCCCTTCTTGAACATGTCTCGGAAGTCCAGGGTAAACCGGCGCTGCAGGACCGCAGGATTGATGAGACCGAGGACCCGGCCGAGCCCGGGTTCGATGTTGAGGATACGTCCGTCCGCAATCGAGATGCTGCCGCGCGCCCGCAGGCCCTGGAATCCCGGCCGGTACGGCACGTCGGGCCAGCTGATGTTGAACTCGAGATCGGCCCGTCCCCCCTCCAGACTGTCGTCGAGCTCGAGGTGCTGAAACGCCGCGCCGAGATCGGGACTCTCGACTTTGAAGAAAAGCGTGGTGCCCTGGCGACCGGCTCCCGACGACCGCCAGTCCCCGGTGGCATGCGCAACGATATTGTCCATGCGTACCTCGAGGTCATGTATGTGCATCCCGTCCGCCACACGGGAGGTCTGGAGTCGAAGCTCCCCCAGCTCGCGCTCTCCCAGACTGACCCGGTCAATCCGAACCTTGAGCGGAGGCAGTTTTCCCGGATTCAGGCCTTTGCGCCGACCGACGGAACCTTCAGCCGGTTCCGCTCTATCCTCGCCGGGCCCGATCGGCGTCGGGAGATCGAGGTAGTCAAGCTGCACGCGAACCGGGCGAGCCGAGCTCACCGTCCCGGGGATCTGTATCGTACCGGCGGCCAGTGACGAGGTCGTCTCCACCGACCAGGCGCGATAGCGCTTTCGCGCCGCCAGCCTGAAATCCGTGATCTGCCACCCGCCGGTATCCAGCGCGTCCACGGAGATGTCCACCTCGTTGAGCTTCCTGGCGACCGCCCCCAAACCCGGGGACGCACCCTTGGCACGCGGCGCCGCGAGGAAGCCGGCATACCAATCCATCCACGCGTCCACCGGGACCGTACCGGTATTCCCCCGGATACGAAAACCATCCGTCGGCAGGGCGGCCGTACCCTTACCCAGCAGAACCTCGCCGCGGTTCACCTCCAGCCCGTCTCGAGCACGGGAAAACGCCAGGATCGTCGATAGACCGTCTCCGTACTGAATGCGGATCGGTTCGAGCGCCGTCGTCGTTATCGTAGTAGCCAGAGAGAGAGGTCTGCGTGTGGGCGCCGCCTTGCCCAGCGGAGCCGGCAATTCCACGGACACCCCGGCGAGATCGGACTCGACGGTAAGATCGATCTTACGTCCGGTCCCCTTGCGAAATCGCGATACGATCGCCTCGGCAGTCCAGCGGGCCTCACCGCTCACATCGTCCGCGATCGGGGAACCGGCCTCAGCCAGTGCCTTGCCGGCGTCCAGCCCCCCGTGAATCCTGATTGCCGTCGACTTGTCGGGCCCTGGTGCAAGGCTTGCGCTGACCGGTAACCCGGCCAGTCTTCCGGTCAGGTCGTGGCCGCGGATTCCGTCCTCGGGACTGAAATGGACCAGTCCGTCCACCCCTTCGAAGTCCAGCCCCGCGTGACCTAACCCGATGCCAACGTCGGCCAGTCGCACCGAGCCCTTGGCCCGGGGTTTCTCGCTGGCCCTTAGGGCACGCGCCAATGGAACCTGAAGGTCCAGGGTGAGCGCTCCGTTTCCGGAGTAGTCGAAATCGTACTGTCCATCGGCACGCTGCGCCTTCGGCTGCATCGCCCCCAAGACACTGGCAATGCCGGCAAACGGCCCCTCGGCCTCGCCGGTGAAACTCAATCTCGCACGATTGAGCACCGGGATCTCGGCGCGTACGTCATGCAGTGCGAGTCCCAGGAGCGAAGCATGATCGGCCTGTAACGCCAGGGACCGTCCCTCGATGCTCAGGTCGGCGTCGATCTGCTCGATACGCAGGTCCGTGGGACGGGGCATCAGCACCCCATCGCGGATTCGCGCCCACGCACTGAATTCGCCGTCGTCGTGGTCAAAGGGGAAGTTCGCGAGATCGCCCCGCAACACCGCTCCGCCCGAGGCGACCTGCCCGTCGAGAATCGATTCGCGCAGCCAGCGCGCAACGGGCGGCTTCATGACCCCGACCGGCAGGTAGCGTTCGAGGGCCGACCCGTCTCCATCGTGGAAGGCCGCCTGGAGGTCCAGTCTGCGCGTCCCGTTACCCCAGCAGGCATCGGCGCTCAGGTCGATCCGGATATCGTCGTTGTCCAGCGACAGGACACCCGTGCTGAGCTTCAACAGGAATCCGTCCCAGTGCCACTCGATATCTCCGTTCAGAACCTCGGCGTAGAGTGGATCCGGAAACAGGGCCGGCAGCTCGAAGGCGACGCTACTGCTCTCGAGCGACACTTCACCGCTGTCCTGATCCAGGCTCAACTGACCGTCGAGACCGGCGACCGAGGGCAGGTCCCGGGACGATACCAGGCCGAGATCCTCGAAATCCGCGCTCACACCGAATCGCTCCAGCAACCCGCCTCGAAGTCGAAGGACCAGCAGGACATCCCTCAGCGTACCCTCCACCCGGTGCTCACCGATGACGCCGTTCAGAAACCCGGCGACCGACCGATGACGCGAAACCAGGCTCGCCAGACCTTCGAGACTCAGGGCATCGAACTGCCCGCGCCAGCTGGCACTGCCGTCTTCCGTCGTACGGTATGCGAGCGCGGCCTCGCTACCGGGCATGGCCCGGCCGTTGATCCGTAGGGTGATGTTCTCCAGATCGAGCCGCCAGTCCTCGGATCCGCCCGCCCACAGCCCGTCGACGCTGAGCCGGTCGATTCGTTCCGGATGCCGCTCCATCCCCGGGATCACGATCCACGGATCGACCTCCACCCCCCCCATGTCGATCCGACCGGACACCCGGCTCGGGCGCCCTTCCCGCCACTGGCTCCACAACTCGAAGGAAAGCGCCCCGTTTCCTCCCTCCCCCCGAATGCCCGGCAATCCAAGGGCCGCCAGCTCATCGACCCGCAGGCCCCGGGCGCGGGCGTAGACCTTGCCCTGCAACGAGTCTCGATCCAGGTTCTCGGACCGGATCTCCGCGATCAGCTCGATGTCCTTTCCCAACGCCGGGGGCAGAGCGGCATAGGCTACCGCACGGTACCGGTCCTGCCGGTGGACCATCGAGATGTCGACGCCCTCGAGCAGATGCTCGGCTCCGCTTGCCTCGTCGCGCCAGCGGACCCGACTGTCCAGCCACTGCAGCGTGAGATTCGATCGTTTCAGGAGGTCCTTCCGCAGCCAGGCGAGATCGTGCGCGCCCCCCGTGTCGAACCCTTCGAACGCGATGGATCCGTCGGTCCGTCTGACGATACCCAGGGTGCTCCCGGTCACCGCCAGGGAATCGATGACCGGGGTGCGGCGCCACACCGACGCTACCCAGTCGATCTTCAGGTAGACCTCACCGAGCGTCAGCAGCGGCGGACCATGATCCTGATCCAGGACCTTGACATCGCGCAGAAAGATGTGGGGAGAAAAGCGCATCCAGCGAGCCTGCATGGACCCGATGGTGACGGGGTGGTCGATGGTCCGCCCGAGAAACCGCTCGATCTCGCCCCGATACGCGGCCGTGGCGGGAAGGACAAGCCTCGCGATCGTGATCAGCAGCGCGAACAGAACGATCCCGGTACTCAGAATCACCCAGCCGGCGGTACTGTATTGCTGGAGTAGACGTTTCACCTGGGTTCAAACGGCTGCGGCGGTGCGTCGCCGCCTTGCGCCACCGGCCTCAGATCAGCACCACGTCGAACTGCTCCTGGGCATACAGGGCCTCGACCTGAAACTTGATCGGTTTGCCGATGAAGGCCTCGAGTTCCGCCAGGCTGGCGGATTCCTCGTCGAGCAGCAGGTCCACGACCTCCTGCGATGCCAGCACGAGCAGCTGACTGACCTCGAACTGCCGCGCCTCGCGCAGGATCTCGCGGAACAACTCGTAGCAGACCGTCTCCGCAGTCTTGACCGACCCGCGCCCCCCGCAGGTGGGACAGGTTTCGCAGAGCACGTGCTCGAGGCTTTCCCGAGTTCGCTTGCGTGTCATTTCGACCAGGCCCAGGTTCGATACCTCGCAGACCTGCGTTTTTGCATGGTCCTTCTGCAGCACCGCGTCCAGCGAACGAAGGACCTGGCTCCTGTGCTCCGCCTGGATCATATCGATGAAGTCGATGATGATGATTCCACCCAGATTACGCAGCCGCAACTGCCTGGCGATCGCCTGCGTAGCCTCGAGGTTGGTCTTGAACGTGGTTTCCTCAAGATTCCGGTGTCCGATGAATCCACCGGTATTCACATCGATCGTCGTCATCGCCTCGGTCTGGTCGATGATCAGATAACCACCGGACTTCAACTGGACCTTTCTCTGCAGGGCCTTCTGCAGCTCGTCCTCGATCCCGTACAGGTCGAACACCGGTCTTTCCCCCGGATAGTGGCCGACGAGTCCCCTCAATTCGGGAACGAAGGAGTCGATGAAGGTCTCCACCCGGGTCAGCGTCTCCCGGGAGTCGATGCGGATCTTCTCGACCTCGTCGCCGACCAGATCGCGCAGGGTGCGAAACACGAGTTCGAGATCGGTATAGACCTCCGATCCCAACGGGGCCTGGCGTGACCGCTCCTCGATCTTTTCCCACAGCGTGACGAGGAACCGCATGTCACGGCGCAGCGCCTCCTCACTCGCCCCTTCGGCCGCCGTGCGCAGGATGCACCCGCAGTCCGAACCGAACTCCTCCCGCAATCTGTCGACGATCTCCCTCAGGCGCTGGCGTTCCTGCTCATCCTCGATCCTGGACGACACGCCGACGTTGTCGGCGTTAGGCATCAGGACGAGATATCGCGACGGGATAGTGACATGCGTTGTCAGGCGTGCGCCCTTGGTGCCGAGCTGGTCCTTGACGACCTGGACGCAGACCTCCTGCCCGTCGTGCAGCATCTCGGTGATGGTCTCGTCCTTGCGCTCGCATTCGCGGCGCTCGCCCATCTCGCCGTTGACGATCTCCGGCGGTCTGCTGATATCGGCGGCGTGCAGGAAGGCTGCCTTCTCCAGTCCGATATCGACGAAAGCCGCATCCATTCCCGGCATGACGCGACACACCCTGCCCTTGTAGATGTTTCCGACCAGCCCGCGAGACCGCAACCGCTCGATGCGCACCTCCTGCAGGACACCGTTCTCCACGATGGCGACCCGCGTCTCCTGTGGCGTGATATTGATCAGGATTTCTTCACTCATTTGCCTGAATTCATTTGATTTATATCAGCGCGGGACGGGATGCTGCACACGTGATAGCATGAATTAGTCCGGACTCGGGGTTCGACATGCCCTGGTGATGGAGGTTGCCCGCTCACCGGTAAGAGCTTTGAGACACGGGAACGTCTGGTACCCGGCTTCGCCGGTAACCGACCGGCGGGACCGGTTGGCACCCCACACGCTCGATTTATCCTACACTGAGTCTACACGCGACCTGATCAAACCACCGGAAGCTGGCGACCGGGCAGCAGGTCAGGAACGGTCGGGGCCTGCGCTTTGTCCAGTGCCAGCCGTCTGACATAGCGCTGCGCCGACTCGCCTTGGAGCCGGGACTCGTCTACGTGCACAGGCCTGACCTCACAGTCGAAGCCGATCTGCTCGAGCAGGATCCGGCGCCGCGGCGATGCCGAGGCCAGCACGATACACGGCCGCCGTTCCCACAATTCGGAACTCACGCCCGATGATAGGGATGATGCTGAAGGATCGTCCATGCCCGGTAGATCTGTTCCGCCACCACGACGCGGACCATCGCGTGGGGGAAGGTCAGTCTCGAGAGAGACCAGCGGGTGTCCGCTGCGTCGATACACTCGTTTGAGAGACCATCCGCGCCTCCGATCATCAACGAAACGTTGCGCCCCTGTCCCATCCAGTTCTCCAGCACCCGCGAGAGTTCACTCGTCGTCCACTGCTCACCCGTTTCGTCCAGGGCGACGCGGTAGTCCCCGTCGGGGACGGCGGCGAGAAGGCGCTGGCATTCGTCGTTCCGCGCGCTACGCGAATTGCGCAAGCGAGCGGATCGCGCCGGTGGAACTTCGGCCAGTTCCAGGGCACAGGAGCGCGGCAACCGCCGCGCGTAGTCCCGATACCCCTCCCGAACCCAGGAAGGCGGGCGAGTCCCGATACAGACCAGCCGGATCCGCAACTTCTACGCCTGGTCACCCAGCTTTGAAATCGCTTCCGGCGCGTCGATCGCCCAGAGTTTCTCCAGATTGTAGAAATCGCGAACCCGGGGCAGCATCACATGAACCACCACATCGCAGAGGTCAACGAGGATCCACTCGCCCTCCCGCTCCCCCTCGACCCCAAGTGGTCTGACCCCGTTCCGGCGCGCCTTATCGATCACGTGCTCGGCCAGCGCCTTGACGTGCCGATTCGAGGTCCCGCTGGCGATGACCATGATATCGGTAATGGAGGTTCGGTCCCTGACGTCGAGGACCCGGACATCGACCGCCTTGAGACCGTCCAGCGCATCGATGACGATCTCCTCCAGTTTCTCTGCGTTCATCATTCGTTTAATCGTCGGTTCCGGAATTTGCGTCATTCCCCAGGTACAGGCCGGTCCTGCGGATGTAAGACCAGATCGATCCGGGTAGCATGAATCGCGGTTGCCTCCCTTCGCGGATACATTCACGGACGGCCGTCGAGGAGACCTCCTGCGGGCTCACGTCCTGGACGAAAACGCCCCCTGCCGGACGCGTCGACAGCGCCGCCGGGTCATCCACGCGCGCGCCCTCTAGGAAATCGGCGACGGCGCCGCGCACCGGCAGTTCGGCACCTGGACGACGCATGACGACGATGTGGGCGAGTCCCGGGATATCCCGCCAGCGATGCCAGGTATCGAGGCTGGCGAAGGCGTCGCTCCCCATGATCAGGCCCAGCGGTTTGTCCGGACCAAGTTCCCTGCGCAGCCCCTCCAGGGTGTCGATGGTGTACGACACCCCTTCACGACGAAGTTCCCTGTCATCGGCGACCAATCCGGGTGTCCGTCCGACCACCCGGGTCAGCATGTACCATCGCTGCTCCGGCGTGGCTTCGGGCCGGGGGCGGTGTGGTGGAACCCGGCAGGGGATAAAACGGATCTCCTCGAACGGCAGCGCCGCCGCCAGTTCACCAACCGGGCGCAGGTGTCCGAAGTGGAGGGGATCGAAGGTCCCGCCGAAGATACCGATCATGTGGGCATGGGCGGTAGTGCCGTCAGAGAACCACCCCGGTTGCCGCAAGCCGGGTTACGCGCGAATATTGCCGTCACCGAGAACGATAAATTTGCGGGTGGTGAGCCCTTCCAGACCGACCGGGCCCCGTGCGTGCAGCTTGTCGGTGCTGATGCCGATCTCGGCGCCTAGACCGTACTCGAACCCGTCGGCAAACCGGGTCGATGCATTGACCATCACCGAGCTGGAATCGACTTCCCGCAGAAACCGACGGGCCCGCGCATAGTCCCCGGTCACGATACTGTCGGTGTGGTGCGAGCCGTAGGTATTGATATGCGCGATCGCCTCGTCAGGCCCGTCGACAACCCGGATGGCCAGCACCGGCGCCAGGTATTCCGCACGCCAGTCCTCTTCCTCGGCCTCCCTGATTCCTGCGAGGATCTCGCGCGTACGCGGACATCCTCTCAACTCGACCCCCGCCGCCCGGTATCTCTCGCCCAGCCGCGGCAGGATCCGCGCTGCGACGCCCTGCGCAACCAGGAGGGTCTCCATGGCATTGCACACGCCGTAGCGATGCGTCTTCGCATTGAACGCGATGGCCTCCGCCATCCGGGGGTCCGCGGAGTCATCGATGTAGACGTGACAGATCCCGTCGAGGTGCTTGATCACCGGAATCAGCGATTCGTCGCTAACCCGTGAGATCAGTCCCTTGCCGCCGCGGGGGATGATCACGTCGATGGCCGACTTCATCCTCAGCATCTCGCCGACCGCGGCGCGATCCGTGGTCTCGACAACCTGCACGGCCTCCACGGGCAGGCCCGCCCCGGCAAGCCCCGCACGGAGAGACCGAGCGATGGCGCGATTGGAATGGATCGCCTCGGACCCCCCGCGCAATATCGCGGCATTGCCGGATTTCAGGCACAAACCGGCCGCGTCCGCGGTCACGTTGGGCCGTGATTCATAGATGATCCCGATCACGCCCAGCGGTACGCGCATCTGGCCGACCTGGATCCCGGAAGGCCGATACTTCATTTCCGAAATTTCGCCGACGGGATCGGGTAATGCGGCAATCTGCCGCAGCCCCTCCGCCATGGACCCGATACGCCCGTCATTCAGCGCCAGACGATCCAGCAGGGCCGCATCGAGCCCGTTGCGGCGACCGGCCTCCAGATCCTTGCGATTCTCCGCTTTCAGCGCGTCCACGCCCTGCTCCAGAAGATCGGCGATGGAGCGCAGCGCATCATCCTTTGCCTGCGACGAGGCCATGGCCATCCCGGCGGAAGCCTCGCGGGCACGAACCCCCAGCTCCGCCATGTACACGGATACGTCAAAGGCGTGCTCGACGGGAATCGCGCTCATATTCCACACTTCCGGATCGACAACCCCTTCAGCTCCACCGCTACGCCTCCAGCAACCAATCCGCCATGGCCCTCGTGGGACGAGGCAGCATCTTCGGCCCACGTCCGGTCACGGCAATCGCCAATTGTAACAGTTCCTGCCATTTGTCGGCCCCGGCATCCGACTTGATCCTCGCATCGGTTCGGGCGCAGCGGCGCAGCAGTTCCTCCCAGCGAGGCCGCGACACACGCCGCAACGCCTGACGATAGAGCGCGACGCGTTCCCGGGGGAATCGCGGCCACCCTGGCGGGGGTGCCTGGCCCTGCTGCGCCGCGTACGCGGCCGCCACCATCACCCTCACGGCGTTCGCAATAGACCAGAGGACGAGGACCTCGGGCGTTCCTTCGCCACGCAGGGCGTCGAGAACGGCGACGCTACGCGGCACGTCACCGGCGAGCAGGGCATCGGACAGGTCGAAGACATCGTAGCGTGCACTGTCCGACACGGCCGCCATCAGGGAATCGGTATCCAGCCGACCCGGGGGGCGCAACAGCGCGAGTTTCTCGATCTCCTGATCCGCCGCCAGCAGGTTTCCCTCGACCCGCGCGACGAGGTACTGTACGGCCTCGCGCGTCGCCTCCAGGCCGCTCTCGCGGAATCGGGCGGTGACCCAGTCGCTCAGTGTCCTGCCGGTCAGCGGCCAGACCTGCAGCACGACTCCAGCCGCGTCCAGGGCGCGTACCCAGGCGCCGTTCATCGCCTTTCGATCCAGGCGCCCGGCCGTCACCAGGAGGACCGTCCCTTCGGGCGGGTCCTTCGCCCAGGCGGCCAGGGCACGACTACCCTCGGCGCCCGGCTTGCCCCCCGGCAATCTCAGGTCGAGCAGGATCATCTCGGAGAAAAGGGACAAGGCACTCGATTCAAAGGCCAGGGCGTTCCAGTCGAAGGATTTCCCCGCCTCGAGCACACGCCGGTCGCTGTAGCCGGCCGCCTGCGCCTGCTTGCGAACCATGTCGGCAGCGCGCAACTGCTGCCAGGGCTCGTCGCCACAAACCAGATACGCCTTGGCAAGTCCCTGACGCAGGTTCCCGGCGAGCTGCTCGAACCGGAGCTTCATCGGGCTGGTTCCGACCCGGCTCGCGGCCTTTCGCCCGGCATCGCCCTGCTCATGGCGCCATCGCCTGCATGCGAAGCATCATCAGCCTCGCGGCATCGGCTTCCATGTCACTGAGGATGGTCTGCGCCTCCGCCGCCTTGCCCAACACCTCGTTCTCGTCGAAGATGAAGTCCCTCGTGACACTGATGGTCTGCCGCTCGATCACCGGCTTTTTCTCGCGGTTCCGCACCGAAAACACAACCACGACAAAAAACTCGAACTCGAGCGCCTTGCCACTCTCGTTCACTGCGAGGACGCGACGCCCGCTTCGCTTGCTGGCGATCTGAATGACCGAATCCGCCTGCTCGGGTTCATCCATCACTTCGGCACCATTCGCCCGCAGGGTCCGGCGCAGTTCGGTCGCGAAATCCGAGTACTCGGGCACGCCCTCGATGTAGGTGCGTGACAACGGTTCGGGCAGCGCGACCTGGCCGCGGAGCCGGAACCCGCAGCCCGCGGATGTCGCCGTCAGCACGATCGAGAGGGCCAGACACAACAGCATCGCACCCAGGCCGGCATTGCCGCTCCTCGCTCCGGAAAAGTAGCCGCCGGTCACGGGCGAATTGCGTAGCGTCCCCGTCACGTTGCCACGATATTGACCAGACGCCCGGGGACCACGATCACCTTGCGTACGGACTTCTCTGCGAGAAACCGCAGCACGTTCTCGCTCCCGCAGGCGGCGGCCTCGACGGCTTCGGGGTCCGCGCCGGCATCGACCGAAACCTTGCCCCGGACCTTGCCGTTGACCTGCACGACATATTCCACGCTGTCCTGTCGAAGGGCCTCTTCGTCGGTCTGCGGCCAGCCCGCGTCGAGGATGTCGTTACCGAATCCAAGTTCCCGCCAGAGATGATGAGTGACGTGGGGCGCGATAGGACCCAGCAGGCGCAGCACGATGCCCAGCCCCTCTCGCAGGACCGTACGGTCAGGCCCCGTGTCCCCGAGCTTGTAGAGCGTGTTCACCATGGTCATGCACGCGGACACCACGGTGTTGAACTGGTGCCGCTCGAAGTCGTAGCGCGCCTTTTTCAGCGCGGCGTGGACCTCCCGGCGGGCCGCTTTCTGAGCTTCACCCGGGCTGTGGCTGCCCGAATCCGCAGGGTCACCGGCGTCGTGGCGTCGCGCGAGGGCCCACAAGCGCCTGAGAAAGCGATTCGCCCCCTCGACCCCCTCGTCGGACCACTCCAGGGACTGGTCCGGCGGCGCGGTAAACATGGTATAGAGCCGAACGGTATCCGCGCCGTACCGATCGATCAGGGTCTGGGGATCGGCACCATTGTTCTTCGATTTTGACATCTTCTCCACGCCACCCGGTGACACGGGTTGTCCGTCTTCGGACAGGATCGCGGAGACGACCCGCCCGCGCTCGTCGCGTTCGACCTCGACCTCCGCCGGGTTGAACCAGTGGCGCTTGCCGTCGTTGTCTTCGCGGTAATAGGTCTCGGCGACCACCATTCCCTGGGTCAGCAGCCGGGTAAACGGCTCGTCGCAATCGACCAGCCCCTCGTCACGCATCAGCCGGTTGAAGAACCTTGCATAAAGCAGGTGGAGTACCGCATGCTCGATTCCCCCCACGTACTGGTCGACCGGCAGCCAGTACCGGGCCCGGTCGTCCAGCATCGCCGTGTCGCAATCGTGGGAACAATAGCGCGCGTAGTACCACGAGGATTCGAAGAAGGTATCGAAGGTATCGGTCTCCCGCACGGTTCCACCACCCAGATCGAAGAATGCAACCATCTTCGCCAGTGGCGAGACCGAACCGTCCACCGTGACGTCCTCGGGCAAGGTGACAGGCAGTTCCGGGGCCGGGCCGATGGCGCCGTCCGCCGTCCTGACCACGGGCACCGGACACCCCCAGTAGCGCTGCCTGGACACGCCCCAGTCCCGCAGCCGGTAGTGAATCTCCTTTCCGCCGAGGTCCCGCTCGGACAGCCAGTCGGCAATCGCATCCATGGCGGCCTCCGAGGTGAGTCCCTCGAACGGACCGGAATCCTTCAGCACACCCCGGCCGGTCCAGGCGCCCGTCTCGATGCCACCATCCGAACCATCGGCCGCATACACCACCTGCCGCTTGGGAATTCCGTACTTCTCGGCAAACTCCCAGTC